>JBBRGH010000227.1:0-5666 GCA_038240915.1 Gemmatimonadales bacterium
TTCCGCGCCAGCGCTTCGGACTGTCCCCGCTCCTCGGCGCCGAGGCCCGGATAGGCGCCCGGGGTGTCGATCAGGGTGATGACGGGGGCGTTGAACTTGGCGGCCAGCTTCATCAGCCGGAGCGCCTTCCGGTAGCCCTCGGGGTGGGGCATCCCGAAGTTGCGCTTGAGATTCTCCTTGGTGTCGCGGCCCTTCTGGTGCCCGATCACCATGACCGACACGCCGGCCAGACGGGCCCACCCGCCCACCACCGCGGGATCGTCCATGTAGAGACGGTCGCCGTGGAGTTCGATGAAGTCGGTGAAGATGGTGCTGAGGTAGTCGAGCGTGTAGGGACGGCGGGGGTGGCGGGCGACCATCACCCGCTGGATGGGCGTGAGATTTCGGTAGATGTCCGCCCGCAACGACTCGAGCTTCCCCTGCAGCCCCTCGAGCTCGCCGTCAATGTCGATCTGTCGTTCGCTGCCGATCCGCTTCAGGTCCTCGATCTGCCGCTCCAGCTCGAGCAGGGGCTTCTCGAACTCCAGCGTATAGGCTGAGGCCATCGGGGTCATCCCGCCTTGATGTAGTGGACGGAATCGGCGCCCAGGAGATCGCGCAGGGCCCGAACGAGGTCCTCCTCCGCCGCGACGCGGACCCGCCGGGACCGGAGCCGCACCGACTCCCCGTTCCCGTCGCTCCACTCAATATACAGGGGCGTGGGGCCCGGGTGCGCCGAACAGAGGGCGGCCGCGGCCCGGAGCGAGTCGGGCTCGGGCGCGCCGGGCGCCCGCCAGCGCAGGCTCAGCGCCACGGCCCCGGACCCCTTGAGGTCGTCGAGGGCCCGGGCCGACTCGACGATGAAGGGCGCATGGTCCTCGCCCCGGTCCCGGTCGCTGTAGCCGCCGGTGAGCAGCAGCGCCGCGTCGGGCAGGATGGTGCCGTTGAGCTTGGCCCACGCGTCGGGGAACACGATCGCCTCGGCGGTCCCGTGGAAGTCCTCCAGCACCAGGCGGGCGTATTCCTTCCCCGTCTTCTTGGAGATCTGTCGTTTGACCCCCGTCACCACCGCCGCCACCGTCACCGGGTGCTCGCTCCACTCGCCCAGGGTGGCCGTGGTCCGGGTGCCGAACAGCTCGACCTCGTCGCGAAACCGCTCGAGCGGGTGGCCGGAGATGAAGAACCCCAGCACCTCCTTCTCCTTTACCAGCCGCTCGGCTTCGGTCCAGGCCGGAATGTCGGGCAGGCTGGGCGACCGGGGACGGGGCGCGGTGGTCTCGCCGAAGAGCGAGGCCTGGCCGGCCTCCTTTTCCTGCTGCAGCAGCTGGGCCTCGCCCAGCACGCCATCGAGCGCCTCGCAGAGCTGCTTCCGGTGCCCGCCCAGGCCGTCGCAGGCCCCCGCCACGATCAGCGACTCCAGCACCCGCTTGTTGCAGAGCCGGAGGTCGATCCGCTCGACGAAGTCGGCCAGAGCGGTGACCGGGGCATCCTGCCGGGCGGCGATGATGCTCTCGATGGCGCCCCAGCCCACGTTCCGGATGGCGCCGAGGCCGAAGCGGATCCGCCGGTCGCCCACCACGGTGAACTTGAAGCCCGACTCGTGGACGTCGGGCGGCAGCACCTCGAGATCGAGCTCCCGGGCCTCGTTGATGTACTGCACCACCTTGTCGGTATTACCGATTTCGGATGACAGCAACGCCGCCATGAACTCGGCCGGGTAGTGCGCCTTGAGCCACGCGGTCTGGTACGACAGCACCGAGTAGGCCACCGAGTGCGACTTGTTGAAGCCGTAGCGGCCGAAGGTCTCGATCTGCGCCGCCAGCTCGTCCACCAGCTTCCGCGGGTGCCCCAGCGCCATGCCTCGCTCGCAGAACTTGCCCAGCTCCTTCTTGATCAGCTCCGAGTCCTTCTTGCCCACCGCCTTCCGGAGCACGTCGGCTTCGGCCAGGGTGAACCCGGCGATCACGTTCGCGATCCGCATCACCTGCTCCTGGTAGGTGATGACGCCGTAAGTCGGCTCGAGCACCTCCTGGAGCGACGGGTGCGGGTAGGTGACCTTCTCCTGCCCCAGCTTCCGGCGGATAAAGACCGTGTGCATGCCGGCGTCGAGCGGGCCGGGCCGGAGCAGGGCGTTGGAGGCGACGAGGTCGTCGAACCGGTCGCACTTCATGGCCCGGAGCGTGTCGGTGGCCAGCGGCGATTCGAACTGGAAGACGCCCGCCGTGCGGCCCTGGCGGAGCAGCTCGTAGACCTTGGGATCGTCGAACGGCAGGGCCGCCATGTCCACGTCCACCCCGGTCCGGCTGGCGATCATCAGCACCGCGTCGTGGATCACGGTCAGCGTCTTGAGGCCGAGCATGTCCATCTTGAGCATGCCGACCTTTTCCAGCGCTCCCATCTCGTACTGGGTGATGATCGACTCTTCGCCGTCCGCCGCCGCCCCGGCGCCCCTGGTGGGCGCGGTGCAGACCGGCACGTACTCGGCCAGCGGACCCGGCGCGATCACCACGCCGGCCGCGTGGACCGACATGTGGCGCGAGATCCCCTCGATCCGCGAGCTCAGGTCCACCAGCCGCCGGTACGCCGGGTTGGCCTTCACCAGGTCGCGGAGCTCATCCACCTTCCGCTCGGCCTCGGGGATCGTGAGGCTGTAGGCGGGGCCTGACGGAATCAGCTTGGTAATGCGGTCGGCCTCGCCGGGCGGAATCCGAAGCACCCGGGCCACGTCCTTCACCGCCGCCCGCGCTTTCATGGTCCCGAAGGTGACGATCTGCCCCACGCTCGCCCGGCCGTAGCGCTGGCGGACGTACTCGATCACCTCGCCCCGGCGCTCGAAGCAGAAGTCCACGTCGATGTCGGGCATCGACACCCGCTCGGGATTGAGGAAGCGCTCGAACAGCAGGTCGAACTTGAGCGGGCAGACGTCGGTGATGCCCAGCGCGTAGGCCACGATCGACCCCGCCGCCGAGCCGCGGCCGGGCCCCACCGGGATCCCCCCCTCGCGGGCGGCGGCGATGAAGTCCTGCACGATCAGGAAGTAGCCGGCGTAGCCCGCGGTGTTGATCACGCCCAGCTCGTAGGCCAGCCGCTCCTCGACGGCCGGCGGGAGCGGCGTGCCGTAGCGGCGGGCCGCCCCCTGGCGGGCCAGGTCGTCCAGCAGGCGCTCGTCGGTGTCGTAGCCGGCGGGGCGGGGGAAGCTGGGCAGGAAGTACTTCTTCTCGAAGTCGAACTCGCAGAGGTTGGCCACGGTCTGGGTGTTGGCCAGCACCTCCGGATGATCGGGAAACAGCGCCTTCATTTCCTTCTCGGACTTGACGTACGACTCCTCGCCGGTGAAGCGGAAACGCTTGGGATCGTCGAGGTCGGCGCCGGTGCCGATGGCGAGCAGCACGTCGTGCGACTCGGCATCTTCCCGCCGGAGGTAGTGGGCGTCGTTGGTGGCCACCACCCCGATCCCGAGCTCCTGGCCCAGCCGGAGCATGCCCTCGGTGACGATCCGTTCCTCGGCGATGCCGTGGGCCTGGACCTCGAGCCAGAAGCCGTCCCGGCCGTAGGTCCGGGCGAACCACTCGGCGCTCCGCTTGGCCTCCTCGTAGCGGCCCTGTCGGAGGTGGAGGGCGACCTCGCCCGAGAGACAGGCCGCGAGACAGATAATGCCCTCGCTGTACTGCTCCAGGCATTCCTTGTCCACCCGCGGGCGGCGGTAGAATCCCTCGGTGTAGCCGATCGAGGTCAGGCGGACGAGGTTCTTGTAGCCGGCGCGGTTCCGGGCGAGAAGGACCAGGTGGCTGTAGGCGGCGGGGGCGTTGGCGGGCTTCTCGCGCGCCTGGCGCGGGCCGAACGCGAGGTAGGCCTCGAAGCCGAGGATCGGCCGGATCTTGGCCGCCCGGGCGGCGTCGTAGAACGACCAGGCCGCGTGCATGTTGCCGTGGTCCGTGACGGCCAGGCTGTCCATGCCGAGCTTGCCGACGTGCGCGACGAGATCGGGGATCCGGTTGGCCCCGTCGAGCAACGAGTATTCGCTATGGGTGTGGAGATGGACGAAAGCCATGCCTACCGACTGCGGTGCGCCAGCTCCTTCCAGACGGCGTCCAGCGGGACACCGCGAGCCTGCAGCAGCACCAGAAGATGAAAGAGGAGATCGGCCGCCTCGGACGCGAGACGCTCGGGCTCCTCCGCATTCGCCGCCACCACGACCTCGACCGCTTCTTCGCCCACCTTCTGCGAGATCTTGGGAACGCCGCGGTCCAGCAGCTGCACCGTGTACGAGCCCGCCGGACGGTCGACCGCCCGCCGGGCGATGGTGGTCGCCAGCCGGGTCAGCAGATGTGCGCCGGGATCGTCACCGGACGTCGTACTCCCGTCCTGCGCGACGGAGGTGGCGAAGCAGGTCGGGCGCCCCGTGTGGCAGGCGGGGCCGGTCTGCTCGACCCGGTAGAGAACGGCGTCCCCGTCGCAGTCCACCCGGATGTCCCGGACGGACTGCGTGTGGCCGGACGTCTCGCCCTTCCGCCACAGCTCGGCGCGGGACCGGCTGAAGTAGTGCGCCTGACCGGTAGCCGCGGTCCGCTCCAGCGCATCCCGGTTGGCATAGGCCAGCATCAGGACCTCGCCGGACGCGCTCTCCTGGGCCACGACCGGGACCAGGCCGTCGGCCCCGAACCTGACCGCCGCCAGCCAGTTGGTCTCGGACACGGTGAGAAGGTACCGGACCCCCGCACGATTGTCAAAAGCCGTTGTGGTTCCTTATCTTGCTCAAGATTCGACCGCCTCGTCCGCCGCCCCGGAGCTGCCCCACGTGACCCGTGTCTTCGCCTGCTGGACCCTGCTGGTCGGCGCGCCGGCCCTTGCCGCCTGTGGCAGTGACCCCAATCCTCCCGACACCGTGGACTGCCGTGCGGTGGCCCCCACCGCGCTGGCGGCGGGGCAGTTCGCCATCCTGGACGCCACCCAGACGGCCTGCGTCCGGGTGCCGGGGTCCGGCTCCCAGGAGACGGAGTACCTCTACGTCGCCCTGTCGACCAACGGCACCGTCTCGCGGAACGGCACGGCCTCCGCCTACGAGCTGCAGGGAGGCCTGAGCCCGTCGGCCAGCGTGGCGGCCACCAGCCCGGCCCCGTTCGATGCGCCGGCACCGGCCGCCCTCGCCTTTCACGACCTGCTCCGGGCCCGGGAGCGAAGCCTGACCCAGCAGCCGACGGTCGTCAGCGCCTCCCGGCGGCGGATAGCGGCATCGGTGGCGGCCGCGGTGCCCCCGGTGCTCGGGGCCAAGCGCATGTTCGATGTCTGCGCCACCACCACCTGCGACAGCTTCGTCCAGAGCACGGCCACCGCCAAGGTCATCGGCCAGCGGGTGGCCATCTTTCTCGACGACTCGGCCCCGGCGGGCTTCACCCAGTCCGACCTCGACAACGTGGGCGCGCTGTTCGACGCCCACCTGTACGGCATCGACACCACCGCCTTCGGCCGTGAATCGGATCTCGACGGCAACGGCGTCGTGATCGTGCTGCTCACCCAGCACGTGAACGACCTCTCGGCCGACTGCAATGCCTCCGGCAGCATCGTGCTCGGCTTCTTTTTCGGGCTCGACCTGCTGCCCAGCGAGAGCCACTCGAACGACGGCGAGGTCTTCTACAGCGCGGTGCCGCGGCAGGACATGCCCAACTGCAACGCGTACACCAAGGCCA
>JBBRGH010000228.1:0-5666 GCA_038240915.1 Gemmatimonadales bacterium
GTTCTGCTCCGGCCGCTGGCGTACGCCGACCCGGGCCGGCTGGTGGCCATCAGCTCCGCCCTCAGTGAGCGCGGCACGAGCAACCTTCCCGTCTCGGCGCCCGAGCTCAATGACTACAAGCGCGAGATCGACGCCATCCAGGACGCCGCCGGCGCCTGGCCGATCAACATCAACCTCACCGGCTACGGGACACCCGAGCGGATCGCGGCGGCCGTGGTATCGCCCAACTATTTCCGGGTGCTGGGCGTGGCGCCGGCCGTCGGGCGCGACTTCACCGACCAGGACACCGGCGGGCGGATCGGCTACGTCGCGCTGATCACCTACGAGCTGTGGCAGCGGCGCTTCGGCGGCGACCCGGCGGCCCTCGGCAAGACGGTCCGTCTGGACGACGACCCGATGACCATCATCGGGGTGATGCCGAAGGGTTTCCGCCACGCGATCGACAACACCGGCTCGCCGATCGAGCTGTGGGCACCGATCGATCTGGCCAGCCCCGACCCCAGTTTCGTCAACAGCCGCCAGGCCCGGGTGCTCTCGGTCGTGGCCCGGCTCAAGCCCGGCCGGACGGTGGACGACGTGCAGCGGCCGCTCGACGCGCTCCGCACCCGCTGGTACGACGAGTATCCGGACGCGTACTCGCGCACGGCGGGCTGGCGGGCGGACGCGGTGCCGCTGGTGGAGCGGACGGTGGGCAAGGTGCGGCCGGCGCTCCTCATTCTGCTGGGGGCGGTCGGCTGCGTGCTGCTGATCGGCTGCGCCAACGTGGCCAACCTGCTGCTCGCGCGGGCCACGACGCGCGGCCGCGAGATCGCCATCCGGACCGCCCTGGGCGGCAGCCGGCGGGCCATCGTGCGCCAGCTCCTGACCGAGAGCCTGGTGCTCGCGACCCTCGGCGGGGCGCTGGGTCTGTTCTTCGCCGTCTGGGGCACGAGCGCGCTGAGCGACCTGGCCGCGCTCTATCTGCCCCGCGCCCGCGAGATCGGGATCGACCGGTCGGTGCTGTTGTTCACCGCGGGGCTGATCGTGCTGACCGGCGTCGGTTTCGGCCTGCTGCCAGCGCTCCAGGCGTCGCGCCCGGACCTACAGAGGGTGCTCAAGGACACCGGCAAGGGCGTGAGCGCGGGGGCGCGGCGGAACCGGCTCCGGAGCGGACTCGTGGTGCTGGAGGTCGCGCTGGCGCTGGTGTTGCTCGCCGGCGCGGGGCTCCTGCTTCGGAGCTTCGAGCAGCTGGTCCGGGTCCAGCCGGGCTTCCAGCCGGAAGGCCTGCTCACGATGCAGATGTGGCTGCCCTGGCCCAACGAGCCGGAGAAGGGCCGCTACTTCACGCCGGCGCAGCGGCTCGCGTTCTACGACCGGGTGGTGGCCGCCGTGGCCGCGGTGCCCGGCGCGCGGCAGGTGGCACTGACCTCGCGGCTGCCGCTTCAGGGGCAGAACGACGTCAGCTTCGACATCGCGGACCGCCCGGTCCCAGCCGACGAGCCGACGCCGTCGGCCGAGCTCCGGGTCGTGTCGCCCAACTACTTCGGGACCATGGCCATCCCGGTGCTGCGGGGCCGCTCCCTCGCCGGCGAGACCGATTCGACCGCGCCGGTCGAGGCCGTCGTCAACCAGGCGCTGGCGCGGAAGTACTTGCCCGGGGAGGACCCGGTGGGACACCAGCTGCGGCTGTTCGGGCCCAAGGGACCGCTGGCCACCATCGTCGGCGTGGTCGGCGACGTCCGCCAGATCCGGCTCGATCTGCCGGCGCGGGAGGAGATCTTCGCCTCGATCCGTCGCTTCACCGGCCAGCAGGTGGTCTTCGTGATCCGGACCGACGGCGATCCCGAGCGGCTGGCCGGCAGCGCGGTCAAGGCGGTGCAGGCCGTGGATCCCCAGCAACCGATCTTCGGCGTCATGCCGATGACCCGCGTGCTGGATGACGCCGGCGCGGAGCGCCGGTTCTCGCTCTTCCTGCTCACCCTCTTCGCCGGCATCGCGCTGGTGCTCTCCGTGATCGGGATCTACGGCGTCATGGCCTACGCCACCAGCCAGCGCCGTCACGAGATCGGCATCCGCATGGCCCTCGGGGCGGGCAGCCGCGAAGTCCTCGGCCTGGTGGTGGGGCAGGGGATGCGGCTCGTGGGACTGGGGCTCGCGCTCGGACTCGCCGGGGCCTGGTTGATGAGCCGGGTGCTGTCGAGCCAGCTGTACGGGGTGAGCACGCGGGACCCGCTGACCTATCTCGCCGTCGCCCTGCTGCTCGGCGGCGTCGCGCTCACGGCCAGCTACCTGCCGGCGCGCCGCGCCATGCGGGTCGATCCGATGTCGTCGCTACGCTCCGAGTAGAGGCCCGCGGGGAGGAAGGCAGCGTCTGCGGCCCCAACTTCCAGGACTGGAAGACGGGTAGCCGCGTGTTCGACGGCATGGCGCGGGATCACTCTCGCGCTGGTGGGCGCCGGCGAGCCGGAGGAAGTCGCGGGCGCCCTGGGGGACGCGGATTTCTTTCGGGTGCTCGGACTCGCTCCGGGCCATCCGCACTGAGCCGGCCCACGCGCTGAGGATCCACTGATGTCCACCCACCCAGCCCGTCCGACCCGGCCGCCCGGCCGACTCGGCGGGATAATCCGCTCACGCTCGGGTCGCCTTGGCTCGGGCTCGGGTGCGCCGACTGACCGCCAACCCAGGGAGCGACCGTGATCCGCCTCGCCAACCTCGACCGCAGCTACCAGGCGGGACCGACCACGACCTACGTGCTGCGCCGAATCGACCTCACGATCCGGGAAGGGGAGTTCGTCACCATCATGGGACCGTCCGGGGCGGGGAAGTCCACCCTGCTCGGCATCCTCGGCATGCTCGACCACAGCTGGACCGGCGAGTACCACTTCCTCGGCGAGCCGGTCCATGGCCTCTCGCCCCGGAAGCGGGTCGAGCTCAACAAGCGCTTCATCGGCTTCGTGTTCCAGAAGTACCATCTGCTGGACGACCTAACGTTGTACGAGAACCTGGAGATCCCGCTGTCCTACCGCGACGTGAAGCCGAAGGAGCGGGCCGCCATCGTGGCGGAGACGCTCGACCGGTTCCAGATGGTGGGCAAGAAGGACCTCTATCCCAGCCAGCTTTCGGGCGGCCAGCAGCAGCTGGTGGGTGTGGCCCGAGCGGTGATCGCCCAGCCCAAGCTGCTGCTGGCCGACGAGCCAACCGGCAACCTGCACAGCGCCCAGGGCGAGGAGATCATGGAGCTGTTCACCCGGCTCAACCGCCAGGGCACAACCATCGTGCAGGTGACCCACTCCGAGCGGAACGCCTCCTACGGCCACCGGACCATCCAGCTGCGGGACGGCTGGGTGGTGGAGCCTGAGACGGCGGGCAGCGCGCCGGCGGCCGGCGGCGCCTAGCGGCGCGCCGGCGGGTTCCGGTTACATTCCCCCCGATTCCACCGCCCAGGTCCGGTTGTCGAACGCCTCGCCACCACCCAGCATCCTCGTCGCGGACGATCAGCCCGACGTCCGCGAAGCGCTCCGGCTCCTCCTCAAGGGCGAAGGCTACGCCATCGAGACCGTCGGCTCCCCGGCCGCGGTCCTGGCCGCGGTGCAGAAGAACGACTTCGACGCCGTCCTGCTCGACCTCAACTACGCCCGCGACACCACCACCGGCCGCGAGGGGCTGGCCCTTGTCTCCGAGCTGCAGGCGCTCGACGCCACCCTGCCCGCGGTGGTGATGACGGCCTGGGGCAGCGTGGACAAGGCGGTCGAGGCAATGCGGCGCGGCGCCCGCGACTTCATCGAGAAGCCGTGGGACAACGCCCGCCTCCTCGCCACCCTCCGGACCCAGGTCGAGCTCGGCCGCGCCCTCCGGCGTACCCGGCGGCTCGAAGGCGAGAACCAGCTGCTCCGGCGCGACGGCCGGCCGCCGCTGATCGCCGAGTCGGCGGTGATGCGGCCGATCCTCCAATTGATCGAGCGGGTGGCGCCGTCCGACGCCAACGTCCTCATCCGCGGCGAGCACGGCACCGGCAAGGAGGTCGTGGCCCAGTGGATCCACGCGGCCTCGCCCCGGGCGGCGCGGCCGCTGGTGGCCGTCAACCTGGGCGGGCTCTCGGAGGGACTGTTCGAGAGCGAGATGTTCGGCCACGTGAAGGGCGCCTTCACCGACGCCCGGGCCGACCGGATCGGACGGTTCGAGCTGGCCGAAGGCGGCACCCTCCTGCTGGACGAGATCGGCACCCTGGAGCCGCGGCAGCAGGCCAAGCTGCTCCGGGTGCTCGAGAGCGGCGAGGTCGAGCGGGTGGGCGCGTCGCGCTCGCGCCGGATCGACGTCCGGATCCTCTCGGCCACCAACGCGGATGTGCCGGCCGAGGTGGCGGCCGGCCGGTTCCGGGAGGATCTCCTCTTCCGGCTCAACACCATCGAGATCCAGTTGCCTCCCCTGCGCGAGCGGCGCGACGACATCAGCCCGCTCGCCCGCCACTTTCTCGACCGCTACGCGGCCCGCTACCGGAAGCCGCTGGTGAGCTTCGAGCCCGAGGCGCTGGCGGCGCTCGAGAGCCACGGCTGGCCCGGCAACGTGCGCGAGCTGGATCACACCATCGAGCGCGCCGTGCTGCTGGCGCAGGGGGCCCGGATCCGGCCGGCCGATCTCGGGCTCCGAAGCACCGCCGCGGCGGGCCGGCTGGAAGACCTGCCGCTGGAGGAGGTGGAACGGGTGCTGATCCGGAAGGTCCTCGAGCGGCACGGCGGCAACGTGAGCCAGGCCGCCAAGGCGCTGGGCTTGAGCCGGAGCGCGCTCTACCGCCGGCTGCAGCATCATGGGCTCTGACCGGCGGCGACGGCCCGCCGGTCACGAGGCGCGGGTCTTCGTCGCGGCGCTGCTGGCGGGGCTGCCGGCGGTACTGCTGGCGGGCTGGCTGCTCTGGACCGGCGCGCACCCACTCCGGACCCAGGTCACTCTCTCGCTCATCGTGGGCGGCGCGTGGCTGATCGGCGCCGCGCTGGTGCGGGAGCGGGTGCTTCGGCCGCTGCAGACGATCGCCAACCTGCTGGCCGCGCTCCGCGAGGGCGACTACTCGATCCGCGCCCGCGGCGCCCACGCCGACGACGGCTTGAGCCTGGCGCTGCTCGAGATCAACACCCTGAGCGACACGCTCCGCTCGCAGCGCCGGCGCGCGCTGGAGGCTACGGCGCTGCTCCGCCGGGTCATGGAGGAGATCGACGTCGCCATCTTCGCCTTCGACGGAAACCAGCGGCTCCGGCTGGTCAACCGCGGCGGCGAACGCCTGTTGGGCCAGCCCGCCGAGCGGCTGCTCGGGCTCGACGCCGGCGCGCTCGGACTGACCGGCTGCGTCGACGGCGAGACCCCGCGCACCCTCGAGGCCGCTTTCCCCGGCGGCACCGGGCGTTGGGAACTGCGGGGCAGTATTTTTCGCCAGGACGGATTGCCCCACCGGCTGCTGGTGCTGTCCGACCTGAGCCGGGTGCTCCGGGCCGAGGAGCGTTCCGCCTGGCAGCGGATCGTCCGGGTGCTGGGGCACGAGATCAACAACTCGCTGGCGCCGATCAAGTCGATCGCCGGCAGCCTGCGCGACCTGGCCGAGCGGGACCGGCGGCCGCCGGACTGGGAACAGGATCTGCGCGGCGGGCTGCAGGTGATCGAGGCGCGCTCCGAGTCGCTGGCGCGGTTCATGGGTGCGT
>JBBRGH010000229.1:0-5625 GCA_038240915.1 Gemmatimonadales bacterium
CACGGTCACATCCCAGCGAACCGCACCCGTCCCGGCGTCGAGCGCCACCAGACGGCCGTCGATCGTGCCGACGTACACCACCCCATTCGCCACGGCGACGCCCCGGTTGGCCGGGCCGCAGCAGGGCTTGGCCGTGCGGGAAACGTGGCGGTAGCGCCACCGCTCGCGCCCGGTGGCGGCGTCGAGCGCGGCCACCCCGCTGAAGGGCAGCGACAGGTACATCACACCGTCCACCACGATCGGCGTGGTCTGGAAGGTGGCCTTCACCCCGCTGTGATAGGTCCAGCGCGGCACCAGGCGGCCCACGCTGGTCGGGTCGATCTCGGCGAGCGGCGAGAAGCGCGCGCCCGACAGGTCATAGCCGTGGAGTGGCCAGCCGTCCGGCTGTTGGGCCCGGATGGCCGCGCCGCCGAACGCGCTCAGCAGCGCCAGGACCAGCAGCGGACGTCTCACCGGACGAGCGCCCTCACCCGCACCCTTCGACGTACTCGACCGCGGGCATGATGCCGGCACGGTAGCGCGCCACCCGCCCGGCATCGGTTTCGAAGATGAGCCGGCGAGCGGAGTCGGCCCCATCATGGTCCTGCACGATCAGGTAGCGGCCCGTCGAATCGTACTTGTGGGGCTGCGCGCTCAGGCCCGGGTAGCGGCTTCGGACGTCGGCCTCGCCCATCCCGACCTCGGCCCCGGCCTCGGTGCGGATGCCGCCGGAGTCCACGTCCACCCGCACCACCTTGCCCTGCTCCACCATGAGCCGGAGGCCCGCCGGCGCCTCGCGCGGGACGGCGAAGCCGCAGGTCGCGGTCGGCGGCGTGACGGCGAGCGAGTCGCCGAGCGCGGCGCGGGCCTGGGCCAGCGACATCCCGAAGGTGAGCGGCCCGAGGCCGTCGAGCCGGACGGTCCACGGCTCCGCCGGCGCCGGCGGCGAGGACATGGCGGAGCCCGGGTCCGCGGCGGGCGCGCGATGCGGCGCCCCTGGCCGGCAGGCGGCAACCGGGATCAGGAGAGCAAAGAGAAGCAGGCACGGGCGCATGAAGGCTCCGGATATGGCTGGCGTTTCAACCAGTCGGCGTCCCGCCGAGTCGGGTCCGACCGAGTCGAAGATGGCGAAGGTGAGGCGCCCGGGCCACGCCGGCTGACCCATCAATCCTCCAGGCCGCGCGCCATCCGGGCAACCGGCACCTCGGTGCCGTCCGGCAGGCGGAGGGAGAAACGCTCGATCACCTCGAAGCCGAGCGCCCGGTAAAGCGGCTCGCCTGGGAGGGTGGCGACCAGCGCCAGCGACCGGAATCCCGCTCCCCGCGCGGCCGCGCGACACTCGCCGAACAGGCGGCGACCCAGCCCGCGCCGCGCCCAGCGCGGGTCCACGAAGAAGGCGCGAATGCGGGCGGGCTCGGTGGCGGGATCGAGCAGCGGATCCTCGGCGTCCTTCATCCGGTCGGCGCCGTAGAGGGTGGCTCGGCGGCTCCAGCCACCGGCCGCCGCGAGAGCCTCATCCGCCTGGCAGACGAAATAGGTGCCGTCCCGTACCAGCTGGGTGTCGGCACCGAAGACATAGCGGAGAAGGGCATTCACCTGGACGGGTGAGTAAGAGTCCGCGCTCAGCTCGCGCGCCGACCGGGCGATCAGGGCCTCGATCGCGGGCAGATCCTCCGGTCGGGCCGCGCGGACCTCGATCACTCGGCGTCCATCCGCCTCCGGCCGGGAAGTCGGCTCAGCGCCCCGGATCCTGCCCGTCGCGCCGGCGGGCCGACTCCGCCAGGATGTGCGCGATCGGCAGCTGGCCCTGGTCGCAGCGCAGCGCGAACTCGCTGGCTTCCACCCGGACGATCCGCCCGGCGATCGCGACCGGCGCCCCGAGATCGGGCCATTCGAGCTGCCCTTCCAGCCGCTCGCCGAGTACCGGGCGCACCGGATCGGCATGGCGGACGCGGAGCCCGTCGAGCGACGCGTCGAGCACCTCGAACGCGTCGCCGTCGATGCGCAACCGCGGACGCCGCACTGGCGAGAATGTCACGCGGACCTGCCGCCGCCGCTCCGGCGCGGGCGGAGTGATCGGAATCGGGCTGACCATGGCACCCCTCCGAAGGATGAGCCTCAGGCGTCGAGGTCGCCGACCCGCTCGATGATCCGCCCCACCAGCCCATAGCGCAACGCCGCCTCGGCGCTGAGCCAGAAGTTGCGGTGGGTGTCCTCCTCGATCCGCTCCAGCGGCTGGCCGGTTTCGCGCGAGAAGATCCGGTTGAGCCGGTCCCGCATCCGGAGGATTTCCCGGGCTTCGATATCGATGTCGCTGGCGGTGCCGCCCGAGCCACCGGAGGGTTGGTGCAGCAGGAAGCGGGTGTTGGGGAGGCAGAAGCGCTGCTCCCGGGCCACCGAGACGTAGATCAGGGCGCCGGCACTCGCCACCCAGCCGGTGCCAATGATCCGGACCTTGGGACGGATGAACCGGATCAGGTCGTGAATCGTGTCGCCCGCCTCGACGTGGCCGCCCTGCGAGTTGATGAACATGGTGATCTCGCCCTCGGCGTCCGCCGCGAGGGCGAGCAGCTGGCTCGAGACCGACGCCGCCAGCTTCTGGGTGATCTCGCCGCTGATGATGATGGTCCGCGCGCGGAGCAGGCGCTCGCCGATCGGGTCGTAGGGCGCCACGGCGGGGCCGCCCTCGGGCTGGTGCTGTCGCTGCATGTGCTCTCCCATGGGTTGACGCGAAGGCTGAACTCTAACCGCCCGGCCGCTTTGATGCCCTGAGGGCCGGCCCGACGCCCGCGGCTGACGGTTTCTGCACCCGGGACCGGGCGCGCTGTCCACCTCCTCGACAGCGTCGAACTCCTGAGAGTTGACCGCTCGCCCCCGTCGACCGATCCTCAGGGAGACGGCAGTGCCGCCACCTCCGGCCGGAGCAGGCCCCTGGAGTGGATATGACGACTCGCGAGTTCTTCCATGTCGACGGCAAAACCTGGCTCGTCCGCGCCCGTCCGGCGGTGCGCAAGGACGAAGCGACGACCCATGTGACGCTCGAGCTGGTATCGGACGAGGAAACCCGCGTGGTGAGCTGTCTCCGCCCCGAGTGGGAGACCGCCGACCCCGACTACGCCGAGCTGCTGGCCCGCTCGGTCGCGGCCGGCGCCTCCCACGGCGTCACCCGGCCCGCGGAGCCCAGCTCGCTCGGCGGCGACTAGACCCGCGCCACCAGCAGCGGCTCCAGCTCGCACCGTCCTGGATACCGGACTACGAAGCCGGCGGGGTTGACCTCGAGGTCAGTCGCGAACGTCCCGTCGGCCGTCGCGTAGTGATAGCTCGTCTCGCCCAGCCTGCGATACACCTGCGCCAGCGCTTCCACCTCGAACCCGGGCAGGCCCACCCACGCGGCGGACACCGGCGCCGACTGGCCCACCGCCAGACCGAGCCGGCGGATCGGGAGCAGGTTGGTCGCGGCGCTGAACCCGAAATCCACGTCGAGGCAGCCGGCCACCGCCGGGCAGGGCCGCCCGTCCACCTGCCAGACCCGCTGCGCGGTGGCGGTCAGGCTGAACCGGATCCGGCGGGACCCGACCCACCCGCCCACGTCGGCCCGGAGGGTCCGCCACGCCGCGTCACAGGCCACCGCGTACTCCAGGCGGCACGGCCGGCCCTCGTGGGCGAACACCGCCGTGCCGCCCAGCTGCCAGAAAGGCTCGTGGTAGACCAATCGGGCGCACTCGTGGCCCGGCCCGTCGGTACGGCGCCAGAACACCAGTTCCTCGCGAATCCGTTCCGCCATCACTCGAACCGGGCGCAGGTAGCCGACCGCTCCCGCAGCACCGCCTCCTGCTGAAAGCGTCGCTTATACTCGGCCGCCACCTCGGCGACGGCGCGGCGGGCACCGTCGCCGCCGGCGTGGAAGACGGTGACGATTTCCGAACGCTCCTGCTCGACCACGCCGCGCTGGCCGCGCCACTGGCCGGTGGCGTCCACCACCGTGAGCCCGGCCGGAAAGCGCGGCGTGACCACCTCGTCGAGAAAGCGGTGCCACTCCGCGTCGCTGACCGTGCCGCCGCCCGGGCGGTTGCGGCCGAAGTAGACCATGTCCCGCACCAGCGTGGTGTCGCCCGGGCTGCAGGCGGCGGTCGCGACCGGCGCCCCTGCCGCGGGCGGCGCCGGCGCATCGGCCGGCACGGGCCGACCCGCGCAGGCCAGCTGAGCCACCGCGGCCGCGACGGTCCAGCCCAGCGTCAGGGCGCCAGCTCCCCGCTCTGGTCTCACGGCGACGGCGCCCGCGATTCGACCGGCGGTCAACCGGCGCCTCCCCCGCGCGCCGCCTCGGCCGCCCGGCGCGCCGCCGACAGCGCGGCGGGCTCGAGCTGCATCAGGCTCGCCACCTTGCGCAGCAGGTGGGTCTCGTGATCGCTCAGGCGGCCGTCAGCCAGGATGACGCCCCACATCGTGGCGGCCAGCTCCAGCTTTCGGGGGAGATCGTACTGGGCGGCGATCAGGCGGGTGAACTGGAAGTGGTCGAGCGACTCGGACCGCGCCCGATCGGCCAGGCCGAGCAGCTCGTCGCCGGTGGCCTCGTCCAGGCCGAACTGTTCCCCCAGCGCGCGCCGGAGATGGACCTGCTCCTCGGCGGAGAACTCGCCGTCGGCGTGGGCCAGCTCGAGCAGCAGGGCACAGGCCGCGAGCTGCACCGGCGTCGGCCCGGCCGGGGAGGCCGCATCTGACGGCCGGTCGGTGACCAGCCGGTCGGAGACAAATCGCCGGATTGCGTCGAGTATCGCCATCGTCCCAATCTGTCCTCAGCGTGGGGGCACCCGCCAGAACGGACGGCCGGCCCAAGTCCCGCGACGATCGCTTCGGCCACCACGGCCGTTTCAGCCTTCGGGAGCGGCCCGCATCTCCCGGCCGCTCGGGTCGGTCTCCAGCAGCGACTCGTGCAGGGCGCCGACGTGGCGCCCGACCGTCCCCTCCTCGTCGATCTCCACCAACGCCCAGCCGCGCTCGGCCACCTCCGGCTCGACCTCCCCCGGATCGTCCAGCAGGTCACACAGGCCGAACAGGGTGCTGTACTGCATCACCCGGACGACGGTCGCAAGGTCCTCCGGCCTGGCCCCCGCGGCCAGCAGGCGCTCGAGGGCGGGTCCGATCCCCGCGCAGGGCGCGGCCGGCGACTGGGCCGCCAGCTCGCGCCACGCGTCGATCCAGCTGGTGTCGCCGTCCGCCACGACGTGGTGCCATGCCTGGCGGAGGAAGAGGAACCGCGCCACCTGGGGGATGTCCTCTTCGACCTCCGAGCGGGCCCAGGCGGCGGGATCGCTGGCCCCCAGCCGGGTCAGCAGCTCGGTCAGGTCGGCCACCCGTTCCTCGTCGCTCATCGGGCCCCCCGCGCGCTAGCGTGCCACGTCATCGTCTGCCTCCTGCCGGTTGGTGCCACTGGCCCCGCCGCCTCGGGGGCGGGCGCCCGGGCAGAACTCACGCGCCGAGCAGCGCGGCGAGCTTGAGCACGGTGTTCCAGTTCCGGCCCGTGCCGCGGGTGCCGAGCCGCTTCTCGATCAGCGCGACCGTCACCCGCGACCGTCCGATGCCATCCGGGTAGACGACGTAGGCCTGGCGGCCGACCGCGCGGATCCGCTCCCGGCCGCTGGTGGC
>JBBRGH010000230.1:0-5624 GCA_038240915.1 Gemmatimonadales bacterium
TGTCGGGCGTCGGCCGGTGCGGCCGGGAGTACTGCTGCAGCTCGTGGCTCAAGGAGCTCTCGCCGGTCAACCTGGGCCTGGCCAAGGACCAGCACCTCTCGCTCAACCCCAGCCAGATCTCGGGCGGGTGCGGCCGCCTCCTCTGTTGTCTCAAGTACGAGCACGAGTTCTACGTCACCGCCCGCCGGCGCTTTCCCAAGGAGGGCAAGCTGGTGACGGCCTCCCGCGGGTCCGAGCGGGTCGTGGCGGTGGACATCTTCCGGGAGCGGGTCTTCCTCCGGAGCGACGAGCACGGCTCCCGGATCATCCCGCTGGTCCAACTTCGGGAGGAAGTCGAGGCCCTGGGAGGGGTCCTGATGACGGCGGAATCGCGGAGTCGGCTGGCGGTCGCGGCGGAGTCGCCCGCCGCCGCCGCGGTGGAGGACGCGCCACCCGGGCTCGATCCACGCCCGGGCGCCGCCGGCGAGAGCGAGCCCGCCTCCGACCCGCCGCATGGCCCGGGCGGGGCGCACGGCGCACCGCACCGGCGCCGGCGGCGGCACCGTGGGGGCGGCGGCGCGGGTGGGCCGGGCGGAGCCGGGGGCGGCGCCCCCGATTAAGATTCCCGGAGTCCGACCCACACGGGAGCTCCGTTCGTGCCGAAGTTCTACCTCACTACTGCCATCGACTACTCCAACGGCGACCCCCACCTCGGCCATGCGCTCGAGAAGGTGGGGGCCGACTGCATCGCGCGCTATCGTCGCCTCCGGGGAGACGACGTGCACTTCCTGATGGGAATGGACGAGCACTCGCAGGCGGTGATCCAGGCGGCCGAGACCAACGGGGTGTCACCGCAGGCGTGGGTGGACCGGATGGCGACGACGTTCGAGCACTACTGGCGCCGGCTGGAGTGCAGCCACGACGACTGGATCCGCACCACCGAGCCGAGGCACCACCGGACGGTGACCGCGCTGCTGGAGAAGATCGGCCGGCGGAGCCCTGACGACCTGTACGTCGGCGAATACGAGGGGCTCTACTGCTTCGGCTGCGAGGAGTTCAAGCAGCCATCCCAGATCGTGAACGGGCACTGCATCGAGCACCCCACGCTGGAGCTGGTCCCGACCCGGGAGCGGAACCACTTCTTTCGCCTGAGCCGCTACCGCGACCGGCTGCTCGCGCTGATCCGCTCGGGTGAGTTCCGGGTCGAGCCCGCCATTCGTCGGAACGAGATCACCCGGCTGCTCGAGGACGGGCTGCAGGATATCTCGGTCAGCCGGAATCGCCAGTCGTGGGGCATCCCCTTCCCCGGCGATGGCGACCAGACCGTCTACGTCTGGTTCGACGCGCTCATCAACTACCTCTCCGCCGCCGGCTATCCCGAAGCCGGCTACCAGCGGCTCTGGCCGGCCGACCTGCACGTCGTCGGCAAGGGGATCACGCGGTTTCACTGCGTCATCTGGCCGGCCATGCTGCTGAGCGCCGGGGTAGAGTTGCCGCGCGAGGTCTGGGCCCACGGGTACGTGCAGTGGGAAGGGGCCAAGATGTCGAAGTCGGCCGGCACGGCGGTCAGCCTGGGCGAGGCGATCGAACGGCACGGGCCTGACGCCCTCCGGTACTTCCTGCTCCGTGAGGTTGGCTTCGAGGCCGACGGGAACTTCACTTGGGAGCGCTTCGACGAGCGCTACACGGCCGACCTGGCGGACGGCTTCGGCAACCTCGCGTCCCGCTCGCTCGCGATGCTGGCGAAGTTCCGCCATGGGGTCGTGCCCGATGCGCCGGCCGATACCTCCCTGGACGTGGCTGGCCGGGAGGCGGTCGCGGCCTATGCCAAGGCCATGGACGCGCTGGATCTCCGCGGGGGGGCCGAGGCGGCCTGGTCGCTGGTGGGGACCGCCAACCTGTACATCCAGCAAGTGGCCCCGTGGGCCTTGGCCAAGGGTGGCCGGGAGGCCGAGCTGGATGCCTCGCTCTCGGCCCTGGCCCGGGCCCTGTACCGCCTGGCGGTCCTGGCCGCCCCGTTCATCCCCGGCAAAGCCCAAGGGCTCTGGCAGTCCCTGGGACTGCAGGAAAAGGCACTCGGGGCCGCCTGGGGCGAACTGGGGGCACCGCCGGTGGCGGGGCTGGCTACCAGCAAGCCCGAGGGCCTCTTCCCCAAGCCACAGACCGTCTAGAAGTTAGCCTGCCAACTGGCAAAACTATTTGACAGTTAAGGAGTTATCGGAGGGGTCCGGGCTTGACGGGGTGGCGGGTCTGGGCCACTTTCTTGCAAGGTTAGTGTGTGTCGGGTCACCTCCTTTGGGCCTGGAATTCACAATATTTCTGCACCCAGCCGGCCGAGATCAGTTCTGACGCGACCGGGCGGCTCCTGCATCCAGACTTGAGGTACGTGCGCATGCCCAAACGCCGATGGACCGTAGTGTTCGTACCCCATGGCTCCGAGCCCTCCAGGATCGTCGAGGTCTCGTACGGCCTGATCAAGATGGCGGTTGGCGGGGTGGCGCTGGGCGTGGCCGCAGCCCTGCTGGTCGGGTACGCCACCATGTCCCACTCGGCTGACCTGTCCCGGACCGCGCGACTGCAGGCGGAAAACGCCCGGCTGGTCCAGGCCATGGGCGAGCTGCACGGGCGGCTCTCCGCCCTCGCCGACCCCCGCAGCCTCCTCAGCCAGCGCGACGCGCGGATCCGGGTGCTCGCCAACCTCGATCCGATCGATCCCCAGGTCCAGGCCGCCGGCATCGGCGGGCCTATCCTCGCCTTGGCCCAGCCGGGTGCCGGTCCGGCAGTGCGACGGTCGCAGGAAATCCGGGTCGACTTGAACGCGCTCATCCGTCGGGCCAACTTGCTCGCGTCCTCCTTCGAGGAAGCGAAGGACAGCCTGGCCAGCCACTCAGAGCGCCTGGCCGCCACGCCGTCCATCATGCCCACGCAGGGCTGGCTCACCAGCGCCTTCTCGGCCATGCGCGAGCATCCGATCCTCCACATCGCCCGGCCGCACGAGGGCATCGACGTGACCGCGCCGATGGGGAGCCCGATCGAAGCGCCGGCCGCCGGCGTCGTCACCGACGCGGGCTGGGAATCGGGGTACGGCAACACGGTCACGATCGACCATGGCTACGGGGTGACCACCAAGTTCGCCCACGCGTCGAAGCTGCTGGTGAAGACGGGGCAGCGGGTCCACCGCGGCCAGCGGATCGCCCTGGTGGGCAGCACCGGGCTCGCCACCGGACCGCACCTGCACTATGAGGTGCACGTCAACGGCCGGCCGGTAGATCCCCTCAAGTACGTGCTGCCGGATCGGGTCGTCACGGACTGACCTGAGTCGCCGGCAGGACCGGATACGACAGAGCCCTCGAGCGATTTTCGCCTCGAGGGCTCTGCTGCGTCCGGGATCGTCGGCGGCCGGCGAGGGCCGATGGCGCGGCGCCCGCGCGGACTAGAACTGCACCTTCGGCACTTCGGCGGCGCCGCCGGCGGCCTCGAAGTAGGCCCGCGGCTTGCCCAGCCCGAACACCTTGGCGGTGAGGTTGTAGGGGAACCGGCGGATGTAGGCGTTGTACTCACCCACGGCCGTGTTGTAGTCCTGCCGGGCGACCGAGATCCGGTTTTCGGTGCCTTCCAGCTGGTCCTGGAGCTGCTTGAAGTTCTCGCTCGACCGAAGCTGGGGATAGTTCTCGGAGATGGCGATCAGCCGGCCGAGGCCCTGGGTCAGGGTGGCATTGGCGGCCGCCATCTCGGGCACGTTGCCGGCCTGGATCGCTCCGCCCAGCTTGGCCCGCGCGTTGGCGATGGAGATGAAGACGGTATCCTCCTGCTTGGTGACTCCCTTCACCGTATTGACCAGGTTGGGAATCAGGTCGGCCCGGCGCTGCAGCTGGGTCTGGATCTGGCCCTGCGCCTGGTTGACCCGTTCGTCCATCATCTGAATCGTGTTGTAGCCGCAGCCGGCGGTGAAAACCGCCAGCAGCGCGAGCGTGGAGACAACCGCCGAGGAGCGCTTCATGCCTGATCTCCGAGCTGAAGTTGGTCTACGTACCCCGCCGCGCGCGTCACGGCGTCCAGATACCCTTCGAAGTCCGCCGCGCCGCAGCGCCAGCTCCGCTCGCCCCGGCGCTCGATCGGCGTGGTGAGCGCCCCGGCGGGCGCCCCGACGAGCGCGGCCGCCTCGGCTGCGAGTCCGGCGGGGGTGGCCGGAACCGCCCGGCCGACCAGGATCAGGAGCGAGCGCAGCAGCACCAGGATGGTGCCGGCGCTGCCGACGGCCAGCTGGCCCAGCAACTTTTCGTCACCGGCCGCCGCCGCATAGCCCTGGCGCAGGCGCAGCAGCTTGCCCCGGAACTCGCGCTCGAGTGCCTGCCGGAGATCGGCTCGCTCCACCCGGGCGGCGCCGAGGGGATCGGGACCTCGCAGCACCCGGTAGCCCGCGCGCATGTCGGTGATCTCGATCGGGAACACGTCGGTGGCCCGGGCCCACTCCGACCGGCTGATGAGCAGCGGCGGCTCCGTCGAGGCCTTGCGCCAGGCGGCGAACGCTGGGGCCAGCGCCCGGAGCCGCGCCGGCGACGGGTCGTCGAGCACCAGGAGCAGGTTGATGTTCGAGTGGCCCGCCAAATAGTCGCCGCGGGCGGCCGAACCGTACAGCAGCGCGCTGTAACCGGCCCCGAGGGCGGCGTCAGCGGCCGCGAGGAACGGCGTCACCACCCGATCGACCGTCTCGTGCATCAGAACCGACCTCCCGATCCGCCCCCGCTGAATCCGCCGCCGCCACCAAAGCCTCCGAATCCGCCACCGCCACCACCAAACCCTCCCCCGCCACCGAAGCCACCTCCGCCGATCCAGGGACCGGCCCCCCAATATACCCGCCGCCGGCGGCCGCCCCGGTTGGCCAACATGACGAACGCGATGAACAGCAACAGTGGCAGCAGCGAGACGAACTGGGAGCTCGGCCCCCGCACGGCCGTCCGCGGGGGCGCCAGCGCCAGGGTGGAATCGGTGACCCCGAAGCCCCGCGCGATGAGCCCGGTGAGGGCGCGCACGCCGGCCTGGAGGGCGCCGCCGTACTGCTCCTGGGCCAGCAGCGGGCCCATCACTTCACGCCGGATCTGTCCCGCCGCAGCGTCGGTGACGATGCCCTCGAGCCCCTGCCCCACCTCGATCCGCAAGTGGCCGGTGCCGGCCTGGTGGTTGATCCGGGGCACCAGCAGGAGCACCATCCCGCTGTTGCGCCGCTCGTCGCCAATGGCGGCCTTGGCGCCCACGCCCCACTTCCGGCCGATCGCCAGGGCCACATCGGCCTCGTCGTAATCCCCGATGCTGGGCAGCGTGACCACCGCGACCTCCGCGCCGGTGGCGCTCCGGAGCCGGGTGAGCAGGTCCTCCAGCTCGGCCCGGACGGCAGGATCCAGCACCGCGGCGACGTCGTTCACCAGGCCCGTCGGCTGGGCGGGAAACAGCCGCTCGACCTCCGGGTTCTGCGCTACGGCGACGGCCGCCATCAGTTGTAGCCCCGCCAGGAGAGCGGTAGCTTTGCGTCGTGTTTCCCTCACGCCCTCTCCTTCGACGATCTCGCGCTCATGCCTGGCCCCTCGCGGTGTGGCTTGTCGCGCTCGTCGCCTGCGAGAAGCCGCGGAATGTCGCCGTGCGGGTGT
>JBBRGH010000231.1:0-5613 GCA_038240915.1 Gemmatimonadales bacterium
TCTCCAACGGCAATTTCTACAAGCAGCGGATCGAGCAGCTCCAGGTCGAACCCCGCGAGCTCGATGAGGCCGATCGCCGGCGGGTGGCTCTCGAGCAGGAGCAGTCCGAGGCCATCGCCGAGCAGGGCCGCCTCGAGGCGCTGGCCCAGGAGGGCGGGGCGCTCCGGGAGGAGCAGGGCGGGCTCCAGCTTCGGGTCCGCGAGCTGGAGGCCGGCCTCGCCCGGGTGCTCGGCTCCTACGACCACGGGCGGCACGACGCGCTAGTGGTCGAGATTCGCGCCCTCGAGCCACTGGCGCTGCAGGCCGAGCGGCTCCGCGTCGTGGCCGATCGCGGCCCCGCGGTCGAGGCGGAGCGGGCCACCGCCGTGCAGGAGCGCGTCGCCGCCGCCGCCCGCGCGGATGAGCTCCGTGCCCGGCTCGGCGGCCTGGGGTACACGGAGCAGGCCTATCGCGAGGCACGTGAGGCCGAGACGCAGGCCGAGCGGGTGCGGCGGGAGACGGAGCTCGCGGTGGTTCGCGCGCGGGGGGAGTCGGCCGCCGCGGGGGAGGCCATGGAGGCGGTCGCGCGTCGCCGGGCGGAGCGGGGCGAGCGAGAGCGGGAGGTGGCCGTCGTCGCGGCCGATCTGGCGCTGCACCAGGAGCTCGACCGTGCCCTCACCGACCTCCGGACCGAGCTCAACGCCACCCTGCGCCCCGACCTCTCGGAGCTCGCCTCCGGCTTCCTCCGGGATCTCACCAACGGGCGCTACACCGATCTCGAGCTCGACGAGGACTACGGCGCCACCCTGCTGGACGACGGCGATCCCAAGGCCGTCATCTCCGGCGGCGAGGAGGACGTGGCCAACCTGGCGCTCCGGCTCGCCATCAGCCAGATGATCGCCGAACGCGCCGGGCAACCGCTGTCGCTCCTCATCCTGGACGAGATCTTCGGCTCGCTCGACGAGGATCGCCGGACCGCCGTGGTGGACCTGCTCCGAAGTCTCGCCGATCGGTTCCCCCAGGTCATCCTCATCACCCACGTGGACTCGGTGCGCGAGGGCTTCGACCGGGTCATCCGGGTCGGCTTCGACCTGGCCCGCGGTGTGGCCACGGTGCGCGACGAGCCGGTCGGAGGACACGATGTGGCGGCCTGATCGAAGCATCCGCGGCCCCGATCGGCCCGGTCTCCGTGATATCGAGCCGCTCAACCGCGTCTTCGCCGATGCCTTCACCGACCGCTACAGCCGCGACGGCCTGGTGGGGGTGCGGGTGCCCCATCTCAACACCCTGGTGTGGCGCTATGCGATCGAGGACGCCGGCGACGGGGCCATGATCTGGCGCGACGGCGAGGGCCAGCTGGTCGCCTTCAACATGGTGCACCGCTCGGGCGAGGAAGGCTGGATGGGCCCGCTGGCAGTGCGCCCCGACCGCCAGGGCGAGGGTCTCGGCTCGACCATGGTGCGGCTGGGGATCGACTGGCTGAAGGGGCAGGGGGCGCACACCATCGGGCTCGAGACCATGCCGCGGACCGTGGAGAACATCGGCTTCTACAGCCGGCTCGGGCTGGTGCCCGGACCGCTCACGGTGACCCTCGTGCACGACGTCGCCCGCCGGATTTCGCCGCCGCCCGAGCTGCTCTCGGCGGCGGGGCACCAGATCCCCCAACGGCTGGAGGAGTGCCGCCGGCTCACCGAGCAGTTGGCGCCCGGGGTGGATTTCACCCGGGAGATCGCGCTCACGCGGGATCTCGGCATCGGGGATACCACCCTCCTCCGGGACGGAGGCGAGCTGCTCGCTTTCGCGCTCTGGCACTCGACGCCGCTCGCGGCCGGCCGGGCCAAGGATGAGGTCCGGATCCTCAAGCTCGTGGCCCGGAGCCTCCGCGACTTCGAGCGCCTGCTCGATGCGCTCCAGGGGACCGCCGCCGGTGAGCGGGTGGGCCGGATCGCGATCCGCTGCCAGACCGAGTATGCTGACGCCTACCTCCGACTCATCGCGGCCGGCTACCGGGTCCACTGGACCGACCTGCGGATGATTCTGCACGGTTTCCCCCAGTCCCATCCCCGCCATGGAGTGGTGCTCTCGAACTGGGAGATCTGACCGCAGGGCTGGCCAATTTGGCAGGTCCTACATCTTGACTTTTCCGGGCCTCCGTACGCACCTTGATTTGCGCGAGGCAGCATCGGAAAAGAGATGGCGCTCATCCCGGCGTCCATTCGCTCGCTCTGGGGTCCCAATCCAGTTCGTCCCAGCGAACACTCATACATCCATCGGGGCTGGACCACGGTTTGGCCGCAGGCGCGCCAACCGTCCTCTACCCCCTGCGCGTCGGGACCCTTGACGACGAGCCACCGCCGCGGCCGTGCCGCACGCTGGCCCCTCGCCTGATGCGCGTGGCGACTCACGATTTGGGAATAGGGACCGTAAACTCATGCTGCGTGTCACCATGCCACCTGCCTGTCGCTCCATGCTGGCCCTGCTGGCGGTCGTCGCCGTGGCGTCCTGTGATCATGCCAACGATCTCAGTGCGCCGACCGAAACCTCGCCTGCGGCCGTCCTCGGGGACTCCGCGGCGGCGGACACAGCCGCCACTGCCGATTCAGTTGCTGCGGTGGACACCCTGGCGCTGACCGACTCGCTGGCGCCAGCCTTTGCTACCACCGGGATGTCCAGCCAGCCCTACGGCCCGATCGGCCTCTGGTCGGGGGTCGCCTCGTTCGAGTGGGGGCCGGCCCCGTTTACGGCCAGCCAGGACAACACCTTCGCCGACTCGATCGTGACCCGGATCAACACCGCCCGGAACAAGAAGCAGCGCCTCATCCTCGCCATGACGGGTGGTTCCTCCAGCGACTTCAAGACCAACGGCAAGTTCGACATTACTAAGTGGAAGAACCGGATGAACACGTTCAAGACCTCGACCATCAAGAACGCGGTGGCGGCGGGCGTGGCGGACGGGACGATCATTGCCAACACCATGATCGACGAGCCGGAAACCCCCAAGTGGGGCGGCAACGTGACCAAGGCGCTGATCGACCAGATGGCGGTCTACGTGAAGGGCATTTTCCCCACCCTGCCCACCGGCATCAATCAGGGCGCCCCCGGCTACCTGTGGCGCAGCTCGGAGCGATTCAAGGTTCTCGACTATGTCCTGTACCAGTACCAGTGGTCCAACAACGGCGGAAACATCGGTGCCTGGCGCCAGGCGGTACTGGATCGGGCCAAGTTGGATGGCATTACGCCCGCGTTCAGCCTTAACCTCCTCAACGGCGGCGTGCCTGACAACAGTGGTACCTGGGACTGCCCCGGCACCGGCAAGGGGACCATCGCGCATCGCTGCCGCATGTCAGCCGACCAGGTCAAGACCTGGGGTGTGGCCGTGGGGGCGAGTGGCTGTTTCATGACCATGTGGCGCTACGACGACGCCTTCATGGCCAAGTCGGCCAACGTGGATGCCTTCCGCGGCGTGGCCTCATACTTGGCCGACAAGACTCGCCGGAGTTGCCGCCGGCCGTAGGTTGTAGTTCCCTGTACGGTAATGACTTGAGCGACGAGGGTCCGGGCGGAGATGCCGGGCCCTCCGTCGTTTCTCAGGGGGAAGGGCCATTGTGTCCGGGGCCGGGCAAGCCCGAAGCCCTTGACATTTGTGACCTGCATCACGAATTTCTTTGCGCGAGGCATCACCGATAAAGAGATGGCGCTTATCCCGGCGACCATTCCCTCGCTCTGGGGACTTAATCTAGTTCGTCCCAGCGAACCACTCTCAATCATTCATCGGGGCCTGATCTAGCTCGACCGCTGTTCCGCGGCGAGCCGTTGTGCCCCTGCGCGTCGGGACCCCTCTGACGACGAGCCACCGTTGCGGCCGTGCCGCGCGCTGGCCCCTCGCTCGATGCGCGTGTCGATCACTGAATCTTGGGACAGGGATACTCCACAATGATTCGCGCGTTCACACCCTCAGTTCGCCTCGCGCTCGTCCGGTCGTCCGTTGTCGGGATGCTCGCGGTCCTTGCCGGCTCCGCCTGCGACAACAACACCGATCCGCTCGCGGGCAACAGCGGTCCGACCGACCAGCCCACCGTCGCGGTGGCCGAAGACAGCGGCGTCGCGGTCACGCCCGCCTTCGCCACCGCCAGCTACTCCGGGCTGCCCTACGGGCCCATCGGCCTCTGGAACTCCAACACCACCCTCTCCTGGGGCCCCGGCATGTTCACCGGCACCCAGAACTTTACGGACGCGAGCGGTGTCATCACCCAGATCAACGCCGCCCGGACCAAGAAGCAGCGGCTGATCCTTTCGATGACCGGCGGCCCGTCGACCCGCTACACGACCAGCGGCAAGTTCGATATGACGAAGTGGAAGAACAAGATGAACACGTTCAACACCTCGGCCATCCGGAGCGCCGTCGCGGCAGCGGTGTCCGATGGAACGGTCATCGGGAACCAGATGATCGACGAGCCCGAAACCAAGCGGTGGGGCGGCAACATCACCAAGGCCACCCTCGACGCCATGGCCTCCTACGGCAAGAACCTGTTTCCCACCCTGCCGATGGGCCTGAACCACGGGCCGCCGGCCTACAACTGGCGTTCGAGCGAGCGGTACAAGGTCGTTGACTACGTCCTCTACCAGTACAACTACTACATCACCTCCGGCAACGTCGCCTCCTGGCGCTCGGCCGTGCTCAGTCGGGCCCAGCTCGACGGCGTGACCCCGATGTTCAGCATCAACATCCTTGACGGCGGCGTACAGGACCGGACTGGCAGCTGGGATTGCCCCGGGACCGGGGGCAAGGGCACGTACTCCCCGAACTGCCGGATGACGTCGACCCAGGTGAAGACGTTCGGCACCGCGCTTGCTGGCTATGGCTGCGCGATGCAGATGTGGCGCTACGACGACGCCTTCATCTCCAAGTCGACCAATCAGGACGCCTTCAAGGCGATCGCCAACGTGGTGTCCTCCAAGCCCCGCCAGAGCTGCAAGCGGGCCTAGTCCGCCGGCGCGTCGATCGCGGGCTGAACGCGGAGCGGGCGGGTCGGGCTGTCAGAGCCCCGGCTCGCCCGCATTGCCTTGCTGCGCTTGCTGCACCTCGAGCCACCGGCTGTCAGTGGGTCGAGGCGGCCTTCCAGGCCTCCAGCACCGCACCGACCGTGGTCCACTGGAAGTCGTTCAGGAGCGACTGAAACCGCGCTTCGCACCGGTCGAGGTTGACGTAGTGCCGGAACCGGCTCATCCGCCCCAGCGCCTCCACACGCGGCTGGCCGGGATCGATCTCCCACGGGTGGATGTAGAACACGTAGGGCGCGCCCGTCCGCAGGATCCGCCGCATGCCCGCCCGCCATGCCCGGAACGGAATCAGCCGGAAATACCCTCCCCCGCCCCACGGCAGACTGGCCCGGCCCACCGGCAGGCAGGAGATGCAGACCTCGTGAAACCCCGGCCGCAGCTGCACGACGGGCTGTCCCATCCCCACGCCCGACAGCCGCCCATACCGGTCGTGCGCCACCGTCGGAAACGCGGATGAGTCGTAGCTGAAGCCGAGCTCCTGGAGGATGTCCACCGCCCAGTCCGTGATCGAGAAGCACGGGGCACGGTAGCCGGTGACCTCGGCGCCGGTAACGTCCTCCAGCCCCTTCTTGG
>JBBRGH010000232.1:0-5611 GCA_038240915.1 Gemmatimonadales bacterium
AATGGCCGGAGCCGCCAGCCGGGCCGCTGTCGCCGCTGCTGCGCGGGCGGCTCACCCGGCTGGGGCGGCAGCTCAAGACGCTGCACGACGCGGCCGGGCGCTGGGCCGGAACGACGGCGCACGAGGGTGGATCCCCCTAGGGATCCGGTTCCCGCGCGCCGCGGCCGGACCCGTCCTCACGGCTTCCAGGCGGGGGCATCGTCGACATAGGGATTGTTCGAGATGTCGGTCGCCCCGCTGCCGTCCGGTCCGCGCACGCCGCGTCCGAAGGCCTTGGCGGGGGTGCGCGGCAGTCGCGGGAGGGGTAGAAAACCCGGTCGGCCCGATGTACACTTCCGGCCCGATTTCATCAATCGGCATCAGGACAGGTGTCCGAGTGGCTGAAGGAGCCGGTCTCGAAAACCGGTAAACCGGCAACGGTTTCGAGGGTTCGAATCCCTCCCTGTCCGTCCCCCTTTCCATTGGTCAGCTCGCGGATCCTCGACCCGCGACCAGTCTCTTCCATCGCTCCGAGGTCGCATGGCGTCGCTCGATGCCCAGCTGCTGGACGGTGAGCGGATCGTCTATCGCACCCGCCCGCACTGGATCCTGTTCGGCGGCCCGATCGTCCTGGCCGTGGTCGGTGTCGCCCTCGGCATCACCCTCCAGCTCACCACCGACGACTACTGGTATGCCGGCGCCGCCCTGGTCGGCGTCGCTCTCCTGCTCGCGCTCCCGCCCACCATTCGCTACCTCAGCTCCGATTTCGCGGTGACCGACAAGCGGGTGCTGGCCCGGATGGGGATGGTCAACCGGCACTCGATCGAGACCCTGCTGAGCAAGGTCGAAGGAATCGGCGTGGAGCAGGACCTCTGGGGCCGGATGCTAAGCTACGGCACCATCACCATCACCGGCACCGGCGGCACCCGCGAGGCGATCGCCGGGATCCCGCGGCCGCTCGAGTTCCGCCGCCAGGTGCAGGCCCAGATCGTGGCCCTGGACGATCGCCGCCCCCGGGACGGCGGCCAGGCGCTCCTCGTCGCCGAGCCGCGGGTCGAGCGCGACTGTCCCTTCTGCGCGGAGCGGATCCTGGCCCGGGCCCGGGTCTGCAAACATTGCGGCCGGGAGGTGAAGCCGCTGGAGGCGGCCGAGGAGGAATAGCGGTCGTGCCGTCGCTCACCATCGCCGACCGACTCACCGGGTGCCTGCTCGGCCAGGCTCTCGGCGACGCGCTCGGTTTCGTGGTCGAGGCCCGGCCGCCGGCCGAGGCCGCGGCGTACGTCCGCGACCGGCTCGAGACCGGCGCCGCCGGCGATCAGGCCCATCCCGACCATCCCTTCGGCCAGTACTCCGACGACACCGAGCTCGCCCGCGAGCTGCTGCTCAGCGTGCGCGACGCGGGGGGGTGGCAGGCCGCGGCCTTCGCCGCCCGGATCGCCGAGCTGTTCCGGACCGGTGCCGACGTGGGGGCGGGGCAGGGCACCCGGGCCGCGGCCCAGCGGCTGATCGAGGGCGTGCCCTGGCACGAGGCGGGCACGCCGGCGCCGTACGCGGGCAACGGCAGCGCCATGCGGGCGGCGCCGCTGGGCCTCCTCTTCGCGGGCGACATCGACGCGCTCCGCGCCGGGGCCAGGCAGCAGAGCCGGATTACCCACCTCGATCCGCGATGCGCCGCGGGCGCGGTGGCGATCGCCGGCGCCACCCGCTTGGCCGCGGAGCCGGGTGCGCTCGACCCGGTGGGACTGCTCCGGGAGCTGGCGCAGTGGGTGGCGGCCGAGGATGCTTCGGTCGCCCGGGCGGTCGCGGGTGTCGAAGCGTGGCTCCCGCTCGAGCCGGCCCAGGCAGCGGCCCGGCTCCGCGGGGACCGGCTCGATCCCGCGCACATCACGCCCTGGCGCGGCATCTCGGCGTTCGTGACGCCGAGCGTGGCTTGGGCGCTGTATGCCTTCCTCCGCTCGTCGGACGACTATTGGGCCACGGTCGCAACCGCCATCGCCGTCGGGGGCGACACCGACACCATGGCCGCGATGGCGGGCGCCATTGCCGGCGCCCGGCTCGGGCCGGACGTCCTGCCGGGCCCCCTCGTGGCGTGCCTGAGCGACCGCGGCCGGTGGGGCGCGGCGGAGCTGGCGGCGCTCGCCGCCGACTGCGCCCGCTCCGCCCGCTAGCCTCTTCACAGGGTCCGGCCGGGGGTGGTAAGTTGCCGCAGTCGCCGATCCCCGGCGCGACGGCCAGACGAGGCGCCCATGCCGCACGGCAGGATCTACCAGGATGTGACGGAGACGGTCGGCCACACTCCGCTGATCCGGCTCAACCGGCTCGGCCAGGGGCTGCCCGGCCGGATCGCCGTCAAGCACGAGGGCTACAACCCCTACAGCTCGGTGAAGGACCGGATCGGCGCCGCCATGATCGACGACGCGATCGAGAAGGGCCGCCTCCGTCCCGGCATGCTGATCGTGGAGCCGACCTCGGGCAACACCGGCATCGGGCTCGCCTACGTCGCCGCCACCCGCGGGTACCGCTGCATCTTCACCATGCCGGAGACGATGACGCTGGAGCGGCGGCACCTGCTCCGGGCGCTGGGCTGCAAGGTGGTGCTGACCGAGGGGCCGAAGGGGATGAAGGGCGCCATCGCCCGGGCCGAGGAGATCCTGACCCGGTTGGGCGATCGGGCCTGGATGCCGCGTCAGTTCGACAACCCCGCCAATCCCGCCATCCACTACCGCACCACCGGTCCCGAGATCTGGGACGACACCGAGGGCAAGGTCGACATCTTCATCGCGGGCGTCGGCACCGGCGGCACCATCACCGGCGCGGGGCGCTACCTGCGGGAGCGGAAGCCGGGCATCCACATCGTGGCGGTCGAGCCGGCGGAGAGCCCGGTGCTGTCCGGCGGCCAGCCCTCGCCCCACCGGCAGCAGGGCATCGGCGCCGGCTTCATCCCCGGCCTGCTCGATACCAAGATCTACGACGAGGTGGTCCGGGTCAGCAACGAGGACGCCATCGCCACCGCCCGCCGGCTGGCGCGCGAGGAGGCGATCTTCGCCGGGATCTCGAGCGGCTCGATCACCTGGGCCGCGCTCCAGGTGGCGGCCAGGCCCGAGAACGCCGGCAAGCTGAGCGTGTCCATCGTCTGCGACTTCGGGGAGCGCTACCTGAGCAACCCGGTCTACACCGAGCTGGCCGACCCCGACTTCTCGGATGTGGATGAGGCGATCGGCGTTCCGGTGGGCGCGGCATGACCGGCCGGCCGGAGACCGCGCTCGCCGCGGCGCCGGACGTGACGAATCGCCTGACTCCCGGGGCCTGCGCCGGCGGGATGCGTCCCGCCGGCGCGGCCGATCGTGCCGACGCCACGAATCCGCGCAATCCGGCGCGGCGACCCTGAGCAGAGACGGCTGGTGCGGGACCTGAAGATGTTGACGGCGGCGGAGAGCGGTTCTCCGCCGCGACCTTTTCCACCACCCAACCCCTGAGGCGCAGCCACACGTGACCACTTCTGCCCGCACGCCCGACCGAGCCCCGACTTCGTTCGGACGGATCGACGAGATCTTCGGCAGCGACACCTTCTCCCGCACCGTCATGCGGCAGCGGCTCCCCAAGGAAGTCTACCGGAGCCTGCTCCGCACCATCGACCAGGGCGACCCGCTCGATCCCGCCGTGGCCGACGTGGTGGCCGCCAGCATGAAGGACTGGGCGATCGAGAACGGCGCCAGCCACTACACCCACTGGTTCCAGCCCCTGACCGGGCAGACCGCCGAGAAGCACGATTCGCTGGCCGCGCCGGACGGGAACGGTGGCGTGGTGTTCAACTTCTCTGGCAGCGAGCTGGTCCAGGGCGAGCCCGACGCCTCGAGTTTTCCCTCGGGCGGGCTCCGGGCCACCTTCGAGGCCCGCGGCTACACGGCGTGGGATGCCACCAGCCCGGCCTTCCTGATGCGGGGCGAGAACAACGTCACCCTCTGCATCCCGACTGCGTTCGTCTCCTGGACCGGTGAGGCGCTCGACACCAAGATCCCGCTGCTCCGCTCGGTCGAGGCGCTGTCGCAGCAGGCGCTCCGGGTGCTCAAGATCTTCGGCACCGACGAGGGCGTCCGCCGGGTATACACCACCGTCGGACCGGAGCAGGAGTACTTCCTGGTGGACCGGGAGCTCTACTTCAAGCGTCCCGACCTGGTCACCAGCGAGCGGACCCTGTTCGGCGCCAGGCCGCCCAAAGGCCAGCAGCTCGAGGATCACTACTTCGGCACCATCCCGCCGCGGGTGCTGGCGTTCATGTCCGAGTCGGAGGCCGAGCTCTACCGCCTGGGCGTCCCGGTCAAGACCCGTCACAACGAGGTGGCGCCGGGCCAGTACGAGATCGCGCCGCTGTTCGAGCCGAGCCACATCGCCAGCGATCACCAGATGCTGATCATGGAGACGCTCAAGCGGGTGGCCCCGCGCTACGGGCTCCAGGCGCTGCTGCACGAGAAGCCGTTCGCCGGCGTCAACGGCTCGGGCAAGCACAACAACTGGTCCATGAGCACGGACACCGGCGTCAACCTGCTCGACCCGCGGGACGACACCCACACCAACATGCAGTTCCTGGTGTTCCTCGTCGCCACCATCCGGGCGGTGGACACCCACGCCGACCTGCTGCGCGCCTCGATCGCGTCGGCGGCCAACGACCACCGGCTGGGCGCCAACGAGGCCCCGCCGGCGATCATCTCGATCTTCCTCGGCAAGATGCTGAGTGACATCCTGGAGCAGGTGGAAAAGGGTCTCCCCAAGCGTACCATCCGGGGCGGCACGCTCGACCTTGGCGCCAAGACGCTGCCGATGCTGCCGCGCCACTCGGGCGACCGCAACCGGACCTCACCGTTCGCGTTCACCGGCAACAAGTTCGAGTTCCGCGCCGTGGGCTCGACCGCCAGCATCGCCTGGCCCAACACGGTGCTCAACACCATCGTGGCCGAGTCGCTCGACTTCGTGGCGGGCGAGCTGGAGCGGGCGGTCGGCGCCAAGCCGTCGCCGGCCCGGCTGCAGCAGGGCGTGCTGAGCGTGCTCAAGCGGCTGATCAAGCAGCACAAGCGGGTAATCTTCGACGGTGACAACTACTCGGAGGACTGGCACACCGAGGCGGAGCGGCGGGGCCTGCCGAACCTGAAGGACTCGGTCGAGGCGTTCCAGGTGCTCAAGACCCGGAAGAACTCGGAGCTGTTCAAGAAGTACGGCGTGCTCAACCGGTCCGAATACGATTCCCGGATCCACATCGCGGTCGAGAAATACGTCAAGCAGCTGGGCATCGAGGCCGAGACCATGGTGTCCATGGCCAAGTCGCAGATCCTGCCGGCCTGCCTGGAGCACCAGCGGCGGACCGCGGAAGCCGTAGCGGCCACCAAGGCCGCCGGGGTGGACGCGGCCGACAGCACCCAGGCGCTGCGCGAGTTCGTCGAGCTGGTGACGGAGTTCCGGGCCCGGACGGCCGAAGTGGAGGCCTTGGCGGGGCATCATGAGGCGGACCCGGCAAAGCATGCCGCCCAGATCGCCCGGGAACTCAAGCCGGCGATGGGACGTCTCCGCGAGACCGGCGACGCCCTGGAGGCGGTGGTGGCGAGCGACCTGTGGCCGCTGCCGAGCTATCGGACGCTGC
>JBBRGH010000233.1:0-5587 GCA_038240915.1 Gemmatimonadales bacterium
ATCTCCGGCCATGGGCCGCCCCTTCGCCGTCGTCACCCTCACCCTGCTTGCTGCCTGCCAGCCGGCGCTGAAGCGGTCACCGGCCGGCGGCTCGAACGCGAGGGACAGCTCCGTTCCCGGCCCGGTAGCCGAGCCGGGCCCGCCCACTCCCGCAGACCTGGTGTTCCGCAACGGCGCCGTCTATACGGTGGACGCCGCACGCAGCTGGGCGTCCGCGGTGGCGGTGCGACAGGGTCGCATCGTCTACGTCGGGGGAGACAGCCTGCCGGCCGGCCTGATCGGCACCCGGACCGAGGTCGTGGACCTGGCGGGCCGGATGCTGCTGCCGGGATTTCTCGACGGCCATGTGCATCCGGTCGAGAGCGGCATCGATCTGGGCCTCTGCAACCTGAACGACGCCGGGTCGGTGGCGGAGATTTCCGCGACCGTCCGCGCCTGGGCGGACGCGCACCCCTCGGCGCCGTGGGTGCGGGGCAGCGGCTGGCAGCTGCCGCTCTTTCCGAAGGCCGGTCCCTCCCTGGCGCTGCTCGATCGGCTGGTGCCCGACCGCCCCGCCATCCTCTGGGCGGCCGACGGTCACTCCGCCTGGGTCAATTCCCGGGCGCTGGCGCGGGCCGGGATCGGCCGGGGCACGCCCGACCCCGTCAACGGCCGGATCGAGCGGGACGCCGCCGGGGAGCCGAGCGGCACCCTGCGGGAGTCGGCCGCGAGCCTGGTGAGCGACCGCCTGCCGCCCATGTCCGAGGCCGAGACCGCCGCCGGCCTGGCCCGGGCCGACAGCCTCGCCGCGCGGGTCGGGATCACCACCATGTTCTCGGCCCGGACCGAGGAGAGTCACCTGCGGGCGCTGGTCGCGGCCGACCGGGCCGGCACCCTCACGGCCCGGGTGGTGGCGGCGCTCGAGGTGCCCGGGGCCGGCGGCGATACCCTGCTCGCCCGGCTCCGCGACTGGCGGACCCGCTACGCCAGCCCGCACGTCCGTCCGACCGCCGCCAAGCTGTTCCAGGACGGCGTCATCGAGTCGGGCACGGCGGCGCTGCTGGCGCCCTACCTCGGCCGCGGCGGCAGCGCCGGCACGCCGATCCGGGACCAGGCGACGCTCGACGGGCTGGCCGTGGCGCTCGACGCGGCGGGCTTCCAGATCCACGTGCACGCGATCGGCGACCGCGCCATCCGGATGACGCTCGACGCGCTGGCCCGCGCCCGGACCGTCAACGGCCCGCGCGATGCCCGCCACGCCATTGCCCATCTGGAGCTGATCGACCCGGCCGACATCCCGCGGTTCCGCCGGCTGGGCGTGGTGGCCAACTTCGAGCCCCTCTGGTCCGACGGCGACCGGTACCTGACCCGGCTCACCGAGCCGTTTCTTGGTGCCGCCCGGTCGCGCTGGCTCTATCCCATCGCGAGCGTGGTGCGGAGCGGCGCCGTGGTCTCGGGCGGGAGCGACTGGTCGGTGTCGTCGCTGGCGCCGCTGGACGCGATCGAGACCGGCATCACCCACCGCGACCCGGGCGACACGGCCGGCCCGCCGTGGCATCCGCAGGAGCGGGTGGACCTCCCCACCATGATCGCGCTCTATACCATCAACGGGGCCTGGGCGCTCCACCTGGATCGGGAAACCGGCTCGATCGAGCCGGGCAAGCTGGCCGACCTCATCGTGCTGGATCGCAACCTGTTCGAGCTGACTGCCAGCCGGATCCACGAGGCCCGGGTGCTGCGGACGCTGCTCGAAGGACGGACGGTCTTCCAGGCGGCCTCGGCCCGCTGAGCCGATGGACTTCCTGACGGGCCGCGCTTAGCCTCAGGCCTGGAGGTGGGCCATGGATCTGGGCATCGCGGGAAAGCACGCGCTGGTGACCGGCTCGACGGCCGGAATCGGGCTGGCCACGGCGAGGGCACTGGCGCGCGAAGGCGTGCAGGTGATCGTCAACGGCCGGACCCAGGCCCGGGTGGACGCGGCGGTGGCGGCGGTCCGGGCCGAGCGGCCGGGCATTCACGTCGGCGGCGTCGCCGCCGACCTGGGGACCGCGGCGGGCTGCGAGGACCTGATCGATCAGGTGCCCGCCGTCGACATTCTGATCAACAACGTGGGCATCTTCGAGCCCCGGCCGTTCGAGGAGATCAGCGACGCCGACTGGCTCCGGGTCTTCGAGGTCAACGTGCTGAGCGGGGTCCGGTTGACGCGCCACTACCTGCCGCTGATGCGGACCCGGAACTGGGGCCGGGTGGTGTTCGTCTCCAGCGAGTCCGCGCTCCAGATCCCCGCCGAAATGATCCACTACGGCATGACCAAGACCGCCCAGCTCGCGGTGGCCCGCGGGCTGGCCGAGTCGCTCGCGGGCACCGAGGTGACCGTGAACAGCGTGCTGCCCGGGCCGACCGCCTCCGAAGGGGTGGGAGCGTTTGTGGCCGACCTGGCCGCAGGAAGGGGAGTGGACGCGGCCCAGGTGGAGCGTGACTTCTTCGCCACCGCCCGGCCCTCGTCGCTGCTGCAGCGCTTCATCTCGACCGACGAGGTGGCGGCGATGATCGCCTATCTGTGCGGCGTGCCGGCCTCGGCCACGACCGGCGCGGCGCTCCGGGTGGACGGCGGGGTGGTGCGGGCGATCGCCTGACGGGTCAGGCGCTCCGCCGCTCGGCCGCCATTTCGCGCGGGCGGTCCAGCGCTTCGCGGAGCTTCCGGGCTCAGCCCGACGGCCGGGCACGTCTTGCATGCCGGCCGTCCCACCTCAGGTTTACCGCGCGTCGCTCCCGCCGGTTTCGGGACGCGCCCCACCCAGTGCCTTGTAGAGCGCCGCATACGAAGTCGCCGCATCGGTGTGCGCCTGCGCCAGTTGATCCTCCGCGTCGAGCTGTGTCCGCTCCGCATCGAGCACCTGGAGAAAGTCGGCCACGCCACCCTCGAAACGGAGCCGTGCCAGGTCCGCTGCACGAGCGCTCGCGGTGGCGGCGTCCTGGATCCGCTCGACCCGCGTGCGCGCGGTGCGGTAGCGGATCAGTCCGGTCTCGACCTCCTGCAGCGCGCGCAGCACCGTCTGCGAGTACCGCGCTTCGGCCTCGGCCTGCCGGGCCCGGCTGGCGTCCACCCGCGCCTTGACTCGACCGAGGTTGAGCGCGGGCCAGGAAATGACCGGTCCCACGGCGTAGCGGAGCGAGCCGTCGTCCCCCAGGCCGCCCAGGCCGGCGGCCGAATAGCCGGCGCTGCCGCCGACCGTCACCCGCGGGAGGTAATCCGCCTTGGCCGCGCCGACGAAGGCGCGCTCGGCCGCCACCTGCCGCTCCGCCGCGGCGACGTCCGGCCGACGGCGGATTAGCGAGTCGGGAATGGTGACGGTGACGCCCGATGGCAGCACCGGCATCGCCTCGGCCTGAGCCAGCTCGACCGCCAGAGTGGCCGGCGGGCGGCCCACCAGGACACCAATCTGGTACTGCGCCGCGGCCACCTGCGCCTCCAGGGCGGGAATCGAAGCCAGGGTGAAGGCGAGCTGAGTCCGCGCGCGCTCGGTGTCGAACGCGGTCCCCCGGCCGGCGTCGAGCCGCTGTTGGGTGACTTCCAGCGTGCGGCGCTGGTTGTCGCCGTTGCGGCGGGCCACGGCAAGGCGCTCCTGGGCGCCGCGCAGGTCGAAGTAGGTTCGCGCCACCTCGGAAGTGAGCGACACCTGCACGTCGCGCAGATCCTCGGCCGCCGCGCCCACCAGCGCGCCCTGGGCCTGGACGCTCCGGCGGATCCGGCCGAACAGGTCCAGCTCCCAGGAGGCGTCGAAGCCCGCGTCCCAGATGTCCTGATCGGGGAAGGCACCCCCGCTGCCGATCGGGAACGTCGCGCTCGACAGCCGCTGGCGGGTGTAGCCGCCGGCCACGGTGACTGTGGGGACGAAGTCGAGCGCGGCCGTGGTGCGGGCGGCCCGGGCGCCCCGGACCCGCGCCGCGGCCGAGCGGACATCGAGGTTGGCCCGCACCACTTCATTCATCAGGCGAATCAGCGTGGAATCACCGAGCGAGCGCCAGTAGTCGGCCTGGTCGGTGGGCGTGCCGTTGACCGCGGCTGCGGCCGGCGCGGGGATGGCGGCCGGCACCGTGCTGTCGGCGGCGGCCGAGGTGTCGGCCAGCAGGGTGTCAGAGCGCGGACGGACCGGCGTCAGCTCGGCCGGGGAGCGCGAGGTGTCGGTCGAGGTTTCGCGGAAGGCCGCCGGCACGGCGACATCGGACGCCCGGTAGCCGGGAGTGCCGGCGCAGGCGGTGAGGCCCGCGCCGAGCAGCAGCAGCGTCGCGTTACGCATGGATGACCTCCGCGGACGCCTGCTCCGCGGGAGCGTTGCCTGCCCGGCGCCGCTCGACGATATGGAGGATCGTGACGTAGAACACCGGGGTCAGCACCAGGCCGAAGAAGGTGACGCCGAGCATGCCCGAGAACACCGCCACGCCCATGGCGTGCCGCATCTCGGCGCCGGCGCCGCTGGAGAAGACCAGCGGCAGCACGCCCATGATGAAGGCAAAGGAGGTCATCAGGATCGGCCGGAGCCGGATGCGGCAGGCCTCGAGCGCCGCCTCGACCGGCGAGCGCCCCTGCAGATGCAGCTCCCGGGCGAACTCCACGATCAGGATGGCGTTCTTGCAGGCCAGCCCGATCAGCACCAGGAACCCGATCTGGGTGAAGATGTTGTTGTCACCGTTGGTGAGCCACACACCGGTGATGGCGCAGAGGAGCGACATGGGCACGATCAGGATCACCGCCAGCGGCAGCGACCAGCTCTCGTACTGGGCCGCGAGCACCAGGAACGCCAGCAGGACGCAGAGCGGGAAGACGAAGATCGCCGTGTTGCCCGCCAGCCGCTGCTGGTAGCTCAGGTCGGTCCACTCGTAGCCGATGCCGTTGGGCAGGACCTCCCGGGCGAGCGATTCGATGGCCGCCTCCGCCTGGCCGGAGCTGAAGCCGGGCGCGGGACCGCCGTTGATGTCGGCCGCGGGATAGCCGTTGTAGCGGAGCGACTGGTCGGGTCCGTGGGATTCCTTGACCTGCACCACCGAGCCCAGCGGCACCATGGTGCCCTGCGCGTTCCGCACCTTGAGCTGCGCGATGTTGTCGGCCGTGGCCCGGTACTGTGCGTCCGCCTGGACCTTGACCTGGTAGGTCCGGCCGAACCGGTTGAAGTCGTTGGCGTAGACCGAGCCGAGATAGACCTGCATGGTCTGGAACAGGTCGGTGAGCGAGATCCCCTCGCGCTTCACCTTCTCCCGGTCCACCTCGACCTCGAGCTGGGGCACGTTGATCCGGTAGCCGGAGAACACGCCGGCGAGCTCGGGCGTCTGGTACGCCCGCCCGACGAGCGCCTGGGTGGCGTCGTTCAGCGCCGTCTCGCCGAGTCCCGCCTTGTCCTCCAGTTCCAGCTTGAAGCCGCCGACCGTGCCGAGCCCGTTGACGGGCGGCGGTGGGAACACCACCACGAGCGCATCCTCGATCCCGGCGAACTTGCCGTTGAGCGCCCCGGCGATGTTCAGTCCGTACTCGTCTTTCCCGTGGCGCTCGTCGAACGGCTTGAGCGTGAAGAAGACGATGCCGGCGTTAGGGGCGTTGACGAAGCCGTTG
>JBBRGH010000234.1:0-5550 GCA_038240915.1 Gemmatimonadales bacterium
GGTGGGTCTTCACATTGCGGAACAGCGCCAGGACGTCGTACAGCCACATGCCCGCGGCCAGGCGCCAGAGCGGGATCCGGTCGCCCCGGTGGACCGGGAACACGAACGCCAGCGGCCAGACCAGGTGGGGCGCAATCCGGAGCAGGACCCGCCGCTCGCGGTTGGCCTCGAGCACCAGCTTGAAGTCGCCGGTCTCGAGGTAGCGCAGGCCGCCGTGCACCAGCCGGCTCGAGCGCGAGCTGGTGCCGGCGCCGAAGTCCTGCTGCTCCACCAGCACCGTGCTGAGGCCGCGCATGGCCGCGTCGCGGGCCACGCCGGCACCGGTGATGCCGCCGCCGATGACGAGCAGGTCGGCGGGTTCGGCCGTGAGCTGCTCGAGCGTCGCCCGCACCGAGGACCGACTGCCGTGACCCTGCCCCCCGTAACCCGGATGCCCCGCCCCAGCACCTGGTTTCTCTGGCACGCTCATCGGATCCGGGCGGGGATGCGGGTGCTCGACCTGGCCTGCGGCGAAGGACGGCACAGCGTCGCCGCGGCCCGCCTCGGTGCCCGCGTCACCGGCGTGGATCGGGACGAGACCCGCCTCGCCGCGGCCCGCGAGCTGGCCGAAGCGGAGAACCTGAGCATCGACTGGCGGGTCGTCGATCTCGAGGGAGCATGGCCCGACCTGGGTGATTTTGATGCGCTTCTGGTCTTCAATTATCTTGACCGGGCGCGGATGCCCGAGATCCACGCGCGCGTGGCTCCCGGCGGGATGCTGCTGATGGAGTCGTTTCTGACCGGCCAGCGCGAGCTCGGCTGGGGGCCCACCTCGGACGATCACCTGCTGCATCCGGGCGAGCTGGCCCGGCTGGCGGCGCCGCTGCGGATCCTGCACGGCCGCGAGGTGATGGAGCCGATCGACGCCGAGCGCTGGCGTGCCGTCGCGAGCGTGCTGGCCTGTCGCGAGTGAAAAGTACAATCACGTCGTCCGAGACGCTTCTCCCACTTCATCGATAGGTCGACATGCACGACTCCCGGCTCGGGCGGCGGGTGGCCATCGTGGCCGGCCTCCGCACCCCGTTCGCCAAGAGCGGCACCGTATTCCGCGACGTCTCCGCCACCGCCCTGGCCCGCCATGCGGCCCGCGAGCTGCTGGTCCGGAGCGAGCTCGACGGCCGCGAGATCGACGAGGTGATGTTCGGCCAGGTGGTCCCCTCGGTCCGGGTGCCCAACGTCGCCCGCGAAGTGAGTCTCCTCCCCCAGCTCCTGCCCAGCGTCCCGGCCTATTCGCTCAACCGCGCCTGCGCCTCCGCCGCCCAGGCGATCACCAACGCGGCCGACCAGATCGCCCTCGGTCACGCCGACGTCATTCTCGCCGGCGGCGTCGAGTCGCTGTCCGACATCCCGGTGCAGCACTCGCGCCGCTTCAGCCAGATCCTGGTCGAGGCGGGCAGGGCGAAGAGCGTGGCCGCCCGACTGGGTGCGCTGGCGCGGACCCGGCCGCGCGACCTGGTGCCGGTGACGCCGGCCGTGGCCGAGCCCTCGACCGGTGAGACGATGGGCCAGTCGGCGGAGAAGATGGCCAAGGAGAACGGAATCACCCGCGAGGCGCAGGACCGGCTGGCGCTTCAGAGTCACCAGCGGGCCGCGGCCGCCACCGCCGACGGCCGCCTCGGCGCCGAGATCGCGCCCTGGTTCGGCGGCCGGGGCATGGACGAGATCGTCGCCGGCGACAACGGCATCCGCCCGGACACCTCGCTCGAGGCGCTGGCCGGGCTGCGGCCGGTGTTCGACCGGCGCTACGGCTCGGTCACCGCGGGCAACGCCTCGCCCCTCACCGACGGCGCGGCGGCGGTGCTGCTCATGGCCGAGGAGAAGGCGATCGCCCTGGGCTACCAGCCGCTGGCCTATCTCCGGAGCTACGCGGTGGCCGCGGTGGATCCCGGCTGGCAGCTCCTGATGGGTCCCGTGTACGCCGTGCCGCGGGCGCTCGAGCGCGCCGGCATCGCCTGGGGCGACCTCGGACTGGTCGAGATCCACGAGGCCTTCGCCGCCCAGGTGCTGAGCAACGTGCAGGCCTGGGGCTCGGCGGCCTGGGCCGAGCGGCTGGGGCTCCCCGGACCGGTGGGCGAGGTGGACTGGGAGCGGACCAACGTGCTGGGCGGCTCGATCGCCATCGGCCACCCGTTCGGCGCCACCGGCGCCCGCCTGGTCACCACCCTGGCCCACGAGATGAGCCGGCGCGACGTGCAGTTCGGGCTGATCTCGATCTGCGCCCAGGGCGGCATGGGCTCGGCCCTCGTGCTGGAGCGCGACTGATGTCCGCCCTCACCACCGTGGTCGAGGACGGGATCGCGGTCGTCACCTTCGACCTCCCCGGCGAGCCGGTCAACAAGCTGAGCGACGCGGTCAAGGTCGAGTTCGAGGCCCTGCTCATCCAGATCCGCGACGACGACGCGATCCAGGCCGCGGTGCTCATCTCCGGCAAGCCCGACAGCTTCATCGCCGGCGCCGACATCGACGAGTTCACCGCCCTCACCACCGAGAGCGCGGCCGAGCGGCTCAGCTTCGAGGGGCAGGAGATGGTGAACCGGGTGGAGACGCTGCCCAAGCCGGTGGTGGCCGCCATCCACGGCGCCTGCCTGGGCGGTGGGCTCGAGCTGGCGCTGGCCTGTCACTACCGCGTCGCCACCGATCACCCCAAGACCCAGCTCGGCCTGCCCGAGGTGCAGCTGGGACTCATTCCCGGTGCCGGCGGCTGCCAGCGGCTGCCCCGCCTGATCGGCGCCCGGGCGGCGCTCGAGCTGATCCTGACCGGCCGGAGCGAGCGCGCGGCCAGGGCGCTCCGGGCCGGCCTGGTGGACGAGCTGGTGCCGGCGAGCATCCTCCGCGGCACGGCCGTCGCCGCGGCGGCCCGCCTGGTGCGGGACGGGTTGCCCCGCCGGCAGCCCAAGACCGGGCTGCAGGGCCTGCTGCTCGACCGCACCGCCACCGGGCGCCGGCTGGTCTACCGCAAGGCCGAGCAGCAGGTGCTGGCCAAGTCGGGCGGCCACTATCCGGCGCCGCTCAAGGCGCTCGAGGCGGTGCGGGTGGGGCTGGAACAGGGCATCACCGCCGGGCTCGCGGCCGAGCATCGCGCCTTCGGCGAGCTGGCCGTGGGCGACGTCTCCCGCAAGCTGGTGCAGGTCTTCTTCGCCACCGGCGCGCTCAAGAAGGACGACGGCATTCCGCCAGGCCTGGCGGTGCCGCGCCAGATCCGACGGCTCGGCGTGGTGGGCGCCGGCTTCATGGGCGCCGGGATCGCCGGCACGGCCGTGGCCAACGTGGAGGTGGATACCCGGCTCAAGGACGCCGACCTGGCCCGGGTCGGGAAAGGCCTCAAGACGGTGGCAGGAATGCTGGGCGAGCGGCTCAAGCGCCGCCGGATCACCCGGCCGCAGTTCGAGCGGCTGAGCGCGCTCGTCTCCGGCGGCGACGACTACCGCGGCTTCGGCCGCGCCGACCTGGTCATCGAGGCGGTGTTCGAGGACCTCGAGCTCAAGCAGCGGGTGCTGGCGGAGGTCGAGGCGGTGATCCGGCCCGAGGCCATCTTCGCGAGCAACACCTCCACCATTCCGATTCGCGACATCGCCGCCCACGCCGTCCGGCCCGAGCGGGTGCTGGGGATGCACTTCTTTTCGCCGGTCGAGAAGATGCCGCTGGTCGAGGTCATCCCCACCGACGACACCGCCCCCGAAGCCATCGTCACGGCGGTCCGCTTCGGCCGGCGGATGGGCAAGACCGTCATCGTGGCGGCCGACCACCCGGGGTTCTGGGTCAACCGGATTCTCTCGCCCTACCTGAACGAGGCGGCCATCCTCCTGTCCGAGGGGGTGCCGATCGAGCTGATCGACCGGACCATGACCGCCTGGGGCTTCCCGGTCGGGCCGGTGGCGCTGCTGGACGAGGTGGGCCTCGACGTGGCGCAGAAGGCGGGCGGCGTGATGCACGCGGCGTTCGGCGAGCGGCTCCACCCGCCCGAGACCCTGGCCCGGCTGCTGGCCGACGGACGGCTGGGCCGGAAGAACGGCCGCGGGTTCTACCGCTATCACGACGGCCACAAGGCCGGCGTGGACGACAGCGTCTACCCGCTGCTCGGCGTCCGGCCGGTCGAGGATGCCGTCCCCGAGGTGATCGAGCGGCGGCTGGTGCACGCCATGCTCAACGAGGCCGCCATGGCACTCGACGAGGGCGCGGTCCGGAGTGCCCGCGACGGCGACGTGGGCGCCCTCTTCGGCATCGGCTATCCGGCCTTCCGCGGCGGGCCGCTCCGGACCATCGACGACTATACCGCCACCCGGGTGCTGGAGACCCTGCGCGACCTCGAGGACGTCCACGGCGCCCGCTTCGCCCCCGCCGTCTGCCTGATCGAAGCCGTGACCCACGGGACCCGCTACTACCCCGCCTGAGCCGCTCCTGCGGCGCCATCGCCCGGTTCCTCGCCTCGCTCCCGCCCGGCGCCCCGCCTTGTCATTCGGGGAGCGTCCGGTTCCCTTCCATGGATATCGCGCGCCATCCCAGGTCCCAGCACCAGACCCGAGCGGTCGTGACCGACATCCCCACTCGTCTGCGCAAAGCGTTGGGCGACCGCTACCTGATCGGGGACGAGATCGGCCGCGGCGGGGCCGCCACGGTCTACCTGGCCGAGGATCTCAAGCACGCGCGGAAGGTGGCCATCAAGGTCCTCCGGCCCGACACGTCGGCCGGCTACGAGCCGCAGCGGTTCCTCCGCGAGATCCGGATCGCCGCCCGGCTGGCCCACCCCCAGATCCTGCCGCTCCACGATTCGGGCGAATGGAAGGGCCTGCTCTGGTTCGTCATGCCCTTCGCCGGCTGCGAGACCCTGCGCGACCGGCTCGAGCGCGACGGGCCGCTGCCGGTGGACGTGGCGCTCCGGATCACCCGGGCCGTCGCCGGTGCGCTGGGCTACGCCCACCGGCTCAACGTGATCCACCGCGACATCAAGCCCGAGAACATCCTGCTGCAGGAGGGTGAGCCGGTCATCGCCGACTTCGGCGTGGCCACCGGCATCACCGCCGCGGGGGTGGACAACGTCTACGTCACCGACCACGGCTTCGCCGTGGGGACGCCGGCCTACATGAGCCCGGAGCAGGCCAGCGCCGAGAGCGGGGTGGACGGGCGGGCCGACCAGTACAGCCTGGCCTGCGTGCTGTACGAGATGCTGGCCGGCCAGCCGCCCTTTTCCGGATCCGGCGTCCGCGCCACCATGGCCCGGCACTCGATCGAGACCCCCGCCCCGGTCCGGTCGCACCGGCCCACCACGCCGCTCGCCGTGGAGCGGGCGCTCCAGCGCGCCCTGGCCAAGTCCCCCGGCGAACGGTTCCCCACCATGGCCGAGTTCGTGGCCGCGCTGGTGGACCCGACGCTGGACGTGGTCTCGACCGCGCCGCGCTCGGCCGGCGACACCCGCACCATCGCCGTGCTGCCGTTCGTCAACGCCAGCGCCGACCCGGAGAACGAATATTTCAGCGACGGGATCACCGACGAGCTGATCACCGCGCTGACCAA
>JBBRGH010000235.1:0-5543 GCA_038240915.1 Gemmatimonadales bacterium
AATGTCGCGAAGGACCCACGGTCCCTCTGGCCCGTACCGGAACCAGACATTCTCGAACCGCACCGCGCCCCGCACCGGCCGGGGCAGCGCCGCGGGCGCGGGCGGCTCGACCACCGTGACCGGCTCGTCGAGCAGCGCGAAGATCCGCTCCGAGGAGGCCATCGCGCTCTGGAGCAGGTTGAACTTCTCGCTCAGGTCCTGCAGCGGCTGGAAGAAGCGCCGGGTGTACTGGATGAACGCCGCCAGCACGCCCACCGTCAGGGTGTCGCCCAGCACCCGGAGTCCGCCGTACCACAGCAGCAGCGCCATCGCCACCGCCGTCAGCACCTCCACCGCCGGGAAGAACACCGCGTAGATGGTGATCGAGCGGAGGTGGGCCTCGAGGTGGTCCTGGTTGAGCACGGCGAACCGGCGGGCCGTGTCCTCCTCCCGACCGAACAGCTGGACCACCCGCATCCCGCTCAGCCGCTCCTGCAGAAACGCGTTCAGCCGGGCCAGCCGGACCCGGATGTCGCCAAACGCCTGGCGCACCCGCCGCCGGAAGATCCGGGCGGTGAGCCAGACCAGCGGAATCACGGCGAAGGTCACCAGCGCCAGCCGGACGTCGATGGCCAGCATCATCCCCATGATGGCCACCAGGGTGAACGCGTCGCCGAAGATGGTGACCACGCCGGAGGAGAACAGCTCGTTCAGCGTCTCGACGTCCGAGGTGACCCGGGTCATCAGCCGGCCGACCGGGTTGCGGTCGAAGTAGCCGATGCTGAGGCGCTGGAGGTGGCCGAAGATCTGCATCCGCAGGTCGTACATCACCCGCTGCCCGATGTACGAGGTCAGCAGGGTGCCGCCGTACTCGACCACGAAGTCGGCAGCCAGCGTCGCCAGGTACAGACCGGTGAGCAAGCCCAGCAGGCCGATGTCGTGGCGGGGGACGGCCACGTCGAGCGCGTGCTCGGTGAGCCGCGGGCCGATCAGCGCCAGGATCGACTGCGACATCAGCAGCAGCACGGCCGCCAGGGTCCACCACCGGTACGGCCGGAGGTAGCCCAGCAGCCGGCGCAGCAGCGAGGCGTCGTAGCCGCGGCCGGCGCCGTCCGCGTCGTCGGGAGTCTGGCTCATCGGCCTAGCCCGCCGGCTCGGCGAGGGCGGACTGGTCCACCCCCTTGAGGCCCTGGCGCACCCAGCTCGAGAAGACGAAGAAGCCGAAACCGAGGGTGAAGTAGGTCAGGATCAGCCGCCAGATCAGGATGTAGATCGGGGTCAGCTCCCGGGGCACGTAGGAGCTCATGACCGCCGCCGACAGCACCTCGCCGATGCCCGAGGCCCCCGGCGTCGGCGCGAAGTAGAGCAGGAACATGACCAGTGTCTGGATCAGGAGGATGTCCACGAAGTTGGCGTGCAGGCCGAGGGCGCGGAGGGCGACGTAGCCGGCGAGCAGCTTGTTGGCGTGCGACGGGGCCGATAGCAGCGTGGCCCAGCCCAGCGCCAGCCAGCCCCGCGGACTGTTGAAGGCGGTCACGCTGGCGTGGGCGGCGTCGATCCCTTCCCGGAGTCGCTCCAGCCGCTCGGCCACCCGCCGGCTCCGGCGGCCGACCCACTCCGCGAACCGGTGGATCAGGGTCCGCACCAGTTCGGGGAAGAAGAGGACGATCGCCATCAGGACGCCGATCCCGGCAATGATCGTCAGGCTTCCCCGAAACAGGTCGTACAGCGACAGGCCGAGGACGTTCCCCCGCTGGCCCAGCGAGCGGCCCGCGCCGAACAGCAGCGCCAGCGGCCCGGCGATGGCGAAGAACAGGACCGTGGCGACGAAGCTCATGAAGGTCGAGGTGACGGCCACCGGCAGCGGCACGCCGTAGCGCCGCATGGTGTACATCGTCATCGGCCCCGCGCCCGAGTTGAGCGGGGTGATGTACCCGGCCCACGCTCCCATCCCGCCGGCCAGGATCATCCCCTTGAGCGACGGATGCGGCAGGACATGCCGGGCCACGACCCAGTTTCGCAGCCCGCCCCCAATCCAGTCCATCGACGCCAGCCCCACACCCAGCAGCAGCCAGGCCCAGTGGATCCGGCCGATGCCCCGGAGGAACGCCTGGAAGTCGTTGCCGTAGAGCAACGTGATCCCGAACCCCAGGAGCGAGGCCAGGACGGAGAACTCGAAGCCGCGAAGGAGGAACTTGGGGGTAAGCAGTCGGGACATGAAGCCGGAAAGGTACAGGGGACGGGGGACCGAGGGAACGCGTTCCCGCCTCCCGAACTTTCCCCGAACCCCTTATCCTCCCCTCGATGTCCGTCATCCGCATCGTCAACGCCCGGCAGAACAACCTGCAGGGTATCACGGTCGAGATTCCCCACCGGGCGCTGACCGTCATCACCGGTCCGTCCGGCTCCGGCAAGAGCACGCTCGCCTTCGACACGCTCTATGCCGAGGGCCAGCGGCGGTACATCGAGTCGCTCTCCACCTATGCCAAGCAGTTCCTCGAGCGAATGCCCAAGCCGCTGGTGGATCACCTCGAAGGCATCGCCCCGTCGGTGGCCATCGAGCAGCGGAACCCCACCGTCAGCAGCCGCTCCACCGTGGGCACCGCCACCGAAGTCTACGACTACCTTCGGCTCCTGTGGGCCCGGGTCGGCCGGAGCTACTGCCGGATCTGCGGCGCCCCAGTGCGGCACGACACGCCCCAGAGCGCGGCGGACGACGTGCTCGCCGCGGTGCCGGGCGGGCGGATCCAGGTGGCCTTCCCGCTGCCGCCGGTGGCGCGGCTGACCCACGCCGCGGTGGCGGAGAATCTCCGCGCCCTCGGCTTCGTCCGGGTGATCGCCGACGGGGTGCCCCACCACCTCGACGAGCTGCCGCCCGCCCTCGACTTCACCCGCGCCGCCGAGCTGCTCGTGGTGGTGGACCGCCTCGGGGCCGAGCCGGCGGCGACCGGGCGGCTGGCCGAATCGGTGGCCACCGCGTTTCAGGAGGGCGAAGGCGTCGCGATCGTGCTCCACCCACCGCGTCCCGGCGGGGCCGACCGGCTCCGCTTCACCCGCTTCCCCGCCTGCAGCGCCTGCGATACGCCCGGGGCCGCCGTCACCCCCACCCTCTTCTCCTTCAACAATCCGCGCGGGGCCTGCTCGCACTGCAACGGCTTCGGCGCCACGCTGGAATACGACGAGTCGCTGGTCGTGCCGGATCCCGGCCGGAGCCTGGCCGAGGGGGCAATCGATCCCTGGACCAAGCCCCGCTACGAGACCCGCCGGCGCCTGCTGCTCGACTTCGCCCGGAGCCTCGGCGCCGATCCCGCCAAGCCCTGGCACAAGCTCAAGGTGGCCCATCGCCGCGAGCTGCTCCGGGGGCGGAAGGGCCGCTACGTGGGCATCTTCCCCTTCCTCAAGGATCTCGAGGACAAGCGCTACAAGCAGTACATCCGGGTCTTCCTCCGGCAGTACCAGCTGGCGCGCACCTGCGAGGACTGCGGCGGCACCCGGCTCAACGCCGACGCGCTGGCGGTCCGGATCGGCGACGACACCATCGCCGGCGTGGCGGCGCGGTCGGTGGAGGGGATCGCGGACTGGGTGACCGGGCTGGCACTGAGTGCCTACGAGCGCGAGGTGGCCACCCTGATCGTGGACCAGCTCGCCGCCCGGCTGGGCTTCCTGACCGACGTGGGGCTCGGCTACCTCTCCCTCGACCGGCAGACCCGGACCCTGTCGGGCGGCGAAGCGCAGCGCATCGCGCTCGCCAACGCGCTCGGCTCCCGCCTGGTGGACACGCTCTACGTGCTGGACGAGCCGTCGGTGGGCCTGCACCCGCGCGACACCGACCGGTTGCTCGCCCTGCTCCGCCGCCTGCGCGACGGCGGCAACACCGTGGTCGTGGTGGAGCACGATCTCGCGGCCATCCGGCAGGCCGACTTCATGCTGGAGCTCGGCCCCGGCTCCGGCGACCACGGCGGCCGGGTGGTGTACGCGGGGCCGGTGGCCTCGGCCCGCCAGTCGCTCACCGGGCAGTATCTCACCGGGGAGAAGCGGATCGCCGTACCCAGCCTCCGGCGGTCGGCGGGGCCCCTCTGGCTCCGGATCCGGGGCGCCACCCTTCACAACCTGCAGCAGGTGGACGCCGACATTCCGCTCGGCACCCTCACCGCCATCACCGGCGTCAGCGGGTCGGGGAAGAGCAGCCTCATGTACGACGTGGTCTACCGCCACCTGGAGGCCCGGCTCCACGGCGCCCACTCGGCCAAAAGTCACCTGGGCGAGCCGGTGGGACGGGTGGCGTCGCTCACCGGATGGGAGCTGCTCAAGGACGTGCTGCTGGTGGACCAGTCGCCGATCGGACGCTCGCCCCGCTCCAACCCGATTACCTACATCAAGGGCTTCGACGAGATCCGGGAGCTGTTCGCGGCCGTGCCGCTGGCCCGGGAGCGGAAGTACACGCCGGCCACCTTCTCCTTCAACCTTCCCGGCGGCCGCTGTGACGCCTGCGAAGGGGCCGGTCACGTCCAGGTCGAGATGGTTTTCCTGGCGGACGTGTACGTGCCGTGCGAGGTGTGCGGCGGCACCCGCTACCGGCGGGACGCGCTCGACGTCCGGATCCAGGGCCATTCGATCCACGACGTGCTGCAGTGGACCGTGGACGAGGCGATCTCCCGCTTCCGCCACCAGCCCCGCCTGGGCGCCGCGCTGTGGCAGCTGCAGCAGGTGGGCCTGGGCTACTTGCGGCTGGGCCAGCCGGCCACGACCCTGTCCGGCGGCGAGGCGCAGCGGCTCAAGATCGCCCGGGAGTTGGCCCAGGCCGGCCGGAAGGATGGCCGCAAGCTCTATATCCTCGACGAGCCCACCACCGGCCTTCACCTGGACGACGTCCGGGTGCTGATCCAGGTGCTCGACCGGCTGGTGGATGCGGGCCATACCGTGGTGGTGATCGAGCACCACATGGACGTGGTCAAGCGCGCCGACTGGATCGTGGACCTCGGCCCCGAGGCGGGCGATGGCGGCGGCCGGGTGGTGGCCCAGGGCACGCCCGAGGAGGTGGTGGCGGTCGAGGCGTCGCACACCGGGCGCTACCTCCGGGAGGTGCTCCCGGCGCCGGCCGCGGCCACCGCCCTCGCGGGATGACGCGCCGCCAGGCCGTGGCGGCCCTGGTCCTCGTCTGCCTGGTCTGGGGAACTTCCTTCACGGTCATCAAGCAGGCGCTCGAGTACACCTCGCCGCTGATGTTGCTGGGCGTCCGCTTCACCGTCGCCACGCTGTTCATCGCCGGCAACCTGCGGGGCCTCACCCGCACCCAGGCCCTGGGCGGGCTGGTGCTGGGCGGTTCCTTCTGGGCCGGCTTCGTGTTCCAGACGTTCGGGCTGGAGCACACCACGCCGGCCCGGTCGGCCTTCCTTACCATCCTCTCGACGCCGCTGGTGCCGGTCCTCCAGTTCCTGCTCCACCGCACCGTCCCGCGGGCGCCCACGCTCGCGGCCATCGGCCTCGCAGTCGCCGGCACCTGGCTCCTCACCGGCCCGGCCGGCGGCGGCGGTCTCAACCGGGGCGACCTGCTGACCATCGGT
>JBBRGH010000236.1:0-5538 GCA_038240915.1 Gemmatimonadales bacterium
GCCACATCCTGGCCGGCGAGTCCACCATGGACGAGCTGCTCCGCGTCACCGACGTGCCGATGGAGAGCCGGTCGCCGGTACCCCCCGCGGCCCCGCCGCCCGCGCCCAGCCGGCGCGGCGACCGGCGTACCGGTCGCGGCTCCGGGGCCGCGCCGGCGCCGGCCCAGGCCGCCACGCCGCCGCCGCCCTCGGCCGCGGGGTCCTAGCTCGACTTCACGTTGGACATAGAGCTGGTGGACGAGCCCGGAACGCCGGACGCGGCGCTGTTCGGGCGCGGGCGTGGGGCCAAGGTGCTGCTGGTGGAGGACGAGGAACAGCTCCGGCGGGTGATGAAGGACCTGCTGGAGCGGGAGGGCTACATCGTCTCCGAGGCCCGCGACGGCGTGCAGGCGCTCGACGAAGTGGACCGCCACGCCCCGGACATCGTCGTCCTCGACCTCAACCTGCCCGGGCTCGACGGCTACAGCGTGCTGCAGCAGCTCCGGTCGCGCCCGGCCACGCGGGACATCCCGGTCATGGTCCTGACGGCCAAGGGCGACGAGGACAACGAGGTCCGCGTCTTCGAGCTGGGAGCGGACGACTTCATCACCAAGCCCTTCCGCGCGCGCGCCCTCTCCGCCCGCCTCGAGGCGGTCCTCGGCCGCCATCGCGCTTGACCCCGCCGCCGTCGCCACTCGATTCACCCGCTTCGCCGGGATCCGCCGCCCGCCCGCTCAGCTCGGTAGCCTCCGGCCCGGCAGGTGCGTCCGCCGACGGGGCCGAGGGTCTGGCGCTGGTCAAGCCGGCGGTTCGGGCCCAGAGCGCCTATACGCTGAGCGCGCCGGCGGCCCGCCGGAAATTGAACCAGAACGAAAGCCCGTGGGACGTGCCGGCCGAGGTGAAGCGCGAGGTGCTGGCCGGGGCGGAGCAGGCGGCCTGGCAACGCTACCCCGAGTTCGCGCCGCCGGGTCTGCTGGCCGAGCTGGCGTTGCACTACGGCTGGACCGCGGACGGCATCCTGGTGGGGAACGGCTCAAACGAGTTGATCCAGGCCACCCTGACGGTGGCCCTCGAGTCGGGTGACGTGGTGGTGGCCCCGTCGCCTACCTTTTCGCTATACCGGCTGCTCACCACCGTGCTCGGGGGCCACTACCGCCCGGTGCCGCTGGGCCCGGACTTCGGCTATGACGTGGATGCGCTGATCGAAGCCGCGGTTCGCGAGCGGGCCCGGGTGGTGGTGCTGAACTCGCCCAACAATCCCACCGGCTCGGCGCTGCCGGCCGGCGCCGTCGAGCGGGTGCTGGCGGAGACCGGTGCGCTGGTGGTGTGCGACGAGGCCTATCAGGAGTTCGGCGGTCCCACGGCGCTGCCGCTGCTGGCGCAAAGCTCGCGGCTGGTGGTGCTCCGCACCTTCAGCAAGGCGCTGGGCATGGCCGGCCTTCGGTTCGGGCTGGCGCTGGCCCACCCGGCGGTGGCCCGGGAGATCGCCAAGGGGAAACTTCCCTACAACGTGAACGTCCTGACCCTGACGGCCGCCGCCGCCGCCCTGCGGCACCAGGACACCCTGGCAGAGCGGGTTCGGCAGCTGGTAGCCAACCGCGAGCGGCTGATGGCCCGGCTGGGCGTCCTGCCCGGTCTCACGGTCTTTCCAAGCGCGGCCAACTTCGTGCTCATCCGGCTGCTGACGCAGCCCGCGCGGGTGGTGTTCCGCCGGCTGCTGGAGGAGGACGGCATCCTGGTGCGCGACGTCTCCGCCGCGGCCGAGCTGGCCCAGTGTCTCCGGATCTCGGTCGGAACCGAGGAGGACGTGGACGCGGTGGCGGATGCCCTGGCGCGGATTCTGGGAGGCGGCGCAACGTGAGCCCGTCCAAATCGCGCGTCGGTGAGATCCGCCGCACCACCAAGGAGACCGATCTGCACGTCCGGGTCGAACTCGACGGCCGGGGAACGGCCGCGGTCCGCACCGGCATCGGCTTCTTCGATCACATGCTGGAGGCCCTGGCTCGTCACGCCCTGCTCGATCTCACCATCGAGGCCCAGGGGGATCTCCATGTGGACGGGCATCATACGGTCGAGGACACCGGCATCGCACTCGGACTGGCGCTCGAGCAGGCGCTGGGCGACCGGACCGGCATCCGCCGCTACGCCGACGCGCTGGTGCCGCTGGACGAGGCGCTGGTCCGGGCGGTGGTGGATGTGTCGGGACGGCCGTACCTGGCCTACACCATCGACATTCCCAAGTGGCAGATGCTGGGCGACTACGACGTCTTCCTCACGCCCGAGTTCTTCCGCGCGGTGGTGCTCAACGCCGGACTCACCGTCCACCTCGACCTGGTCCGGGGCGACAACCCGCACCACATCGTGGAGGCGGCATTCAAGGCCTTCGCGCGGGCGCTCGACGGAGCCACCACCATCGACCCGCGGGTCATCGGGGTGCCCTCCACCAAAGGCGCCCTGTGATCGTCGTGGTGGACTACGGGGTGAACAACCTGAAGAGCGTCGTGCGAGCGCTCGCCGCCGGCGGGCACGAGGCCCGGCTCACGGTGGATCCGGACGAGGTCCGCCGGGCCGATCATGTGCTGATGCCCGGGGTCGGCCATTTCGGCCAGGCCTCCCGCAACCTCGACGCCAGCGGCCTCGGTGCCGCCGTGCGCGAGGCGGCCGCGGCCGGGCAGGCCGTCATGGGCATCTGCCTCGGCCTCCAGCTCTTCTTCGCCACCAGCACCGAGGCGCCCGAGGCGGCCGGCCTCGGCATCCTGCCCGGGGAGGTACGCCGGTTCGACATCTCCCTGCCGGTGCCCCACGTGGGCTGGGCCCGGGTCGAGCCCACGGCCGCCGGGCGCCGGCATCCGGTCATCGCCGCGGTCTTCCGCGAGGCCCCGCAGTACTTCTACCACGTGCACAGCTACCATCCCGCGGGCCTGCCCGACCAGGACGTGCTGGCCACCGGCAACTACGAGCACGACTTTCCCACCATCGTCGGGCAGGGCAACGTGCTCGGCGCGCAGTTCCATCCCGAGAAGTCGCAGCGGGCCGGGATCGAGCTGCTGGACGCCTTTGCCCGGTGGCGCCCGTGACCTCGATCCGGGTGTCGCTGGTGGATCTGTACGTGCTGCGCGGCACCGGTCACGACCTCGAGTGCCTGCTGCTGCGGCGGGCGCCGGGCGGACGCTGCCCCGGCTCGTGGGAGACCGTGCACGGCCACATCGAGGCGGGCGAAACGCCGGCCGACGCGGCTCGGCGCGAGCTGGCGGAGGAAACCGGTCTCACGGTCGAGCGGCTCTACAACCTGAGCCGGGTGGAGACCTTCTACCAGCACCGGCTGGACGAGGTGGCTCTGGTCCCGGTGTTCGCCGCCTTCGTCGCGGCCGGCACCGGGGTGCGAACCGGCACCGAGCACGACGGCTTCGAGTGGCTCCGGCCGCCGGAGGCTCGGACGCGGTTCGCCTGGCCGCGCGAGGCGCGGGCCCTGGACGACATCCTGGCGCTGCTGGGCCCGGGCGACGCGGGAGCGGTCGAGGACGTGTTGCGGGTATGCTAGCGCGCCGGATCATTCCCTGCCTCGACGTGGCCGACGGCCGGGTGGTGAAGGGCGTGCACTTCGCCGCGCTCCGCGACGCCGGCGACCCGGTCGAGCAGGCCAGCCGCTACGACGCCGACGGCGCCGACGAGCTGGTCTTCCTCGATATCTCGGCCAGCCACGAGGCGCGGCAGACCACGCTCGAGATGGTCGCCCGGGTGGCGGAGTCGATCTTCATTCCGTTCACCGTGGGCGGCGGCATTCGGGCCGTGGCCGACGCCGGCGCCGCCCTGCGGGCGGGCGCGGACAAGATCGCCGTCAACACCGCCGCGGTCCGCGATCCGAGCCTGGTGACCCGGCTGGCCGACAGCTTCGGCAGCCAGTGCGTCGTGGCCGCGGTGGACGCCAAGCGCATCGGCGGGCGGCTGGCCGTGATGGTGAACGGCGGCCGGGAGGAGACGCCGCTCGACGCGGTCGAGTGGATCCGGCGGCTCGAGGCGCTCGGCGCCGGCGAAATCCTGCTCACCTCCATGGACCGGGACGGCACCGGCGCCGGGTACGACCTGCCGCTCCTGTCGGCCGCGTCCGGGGCGGTGTCTATCCCGGTCATCGCGTCGGGGGGCGCCGGGCGGCTCGAGCACCTAGCCGAGGCGCTCGAAGCCGGAGCCCACGGGGTGCTGGCGGCGACGATCTTCCACTTCCAGGGCTCGAGCCTGCCTGAAGCACGGGCCTACCTCGCCGGGCGGGGCTACCCGGTGCGGCCGTGATCGGCGCCTGGGGGATGCCCCTGGCGGCGGTGCTGGCGGCCTCCGCCGCGTCCGCGCCATCAGCGCCGGCGGGTGCCGCGCCCTGTGTCCGCCCTACCCGCGCCGGGACTCAGGTGCAGGGCGACGTGCGGATCTGTCCGGGCCGCTACCGGCTCCCCGATCCCGCCGAGCGCGGGGTCGTCATCGCCGCCGCCTCCGGCACCCGGATCGATCTGGCCGGGGTCACGCTCGAGAGCGGGGACTCGGTCCCGGGCCGGTATGTCGGCGTCGGGGTGGCTAGCCGGAACGTGGACGGCGTGACGGTGCTGGGCGGGACCGTACGAGGCTATCGCTACGGCGTGCGGCTCGAAGGCGGCCGCAACCATCGGGTGAGCGGCGTGGACGTGTCGGGCAGCCGGCGCCAGGAGCTGCGCTCCACCGACGAGAAGACCGATACGCTCGACCGCCTGGACCTGGCCCACGCGGAAGTGTTCGATCAGTACGGCGGCGGGGTGCTGCTTCGGGGCACGACCGGCGGCAGCATCACCGGCATCACCGCCCGGGGCGCCCAGAACGGGATCGGCCTGGTGGACGCGACCGGCGTCTACGTGGCCGAGAACGATGTCTCGGACAACTCGGGCTGGGGTGTTCACCTGTTCCGGTCGAGCCACAACACCATCGTGCGGAACCAGGCGTCCCGCACCCGCCGCTGCCCCACGGCCGCGGCCGACTGTCGCGCCGCCGCGGTCCTGCTCCGCGAGGGCAGCGATTCCAACACCATCGCCGAGAACGATCTCACCTACTCGAGCATCGGAGTCCTGGTGACCGGCTCGGCGCCGCTCACCCGGGGCTCGCTCGGCAACCTGGTGTACCGCAACGACGGCTCGCTCGCGACCGTGGCGGCCTTCGCGGCCCGGGGCACCTGGGGGGTCATCTTCCTCGAGAACCGGGCCGACAGCGCGGCCCAGGGCTTCGAGCTCACCCGGCTGAGCGGGAGCACCGTTCGCGGCAACACGGTGATCGGCGCGCGCCGGGCCGCCATCGAGGTCCGGCATGGGGGCGACAACAGCATCGAGGCCAACGCCCTGCTCGGCGCGCCGGTGGGGATCCGGGTCACCACGCCCGATACCGGCATCGCGCCGAGCCGCGGCTACCGGATCGACGACAACCTGCTGGCCGGCGTGGATCAGGGCATCGTGCTCCAGGGCGTGACCGGCAGCCGGGTCCGCGGTAACGTGTTCGACGGGGTGGGCGACGGATTGGTGGTGGACGGGGCGGGCCACGGGACCGAGG
>JBBRGH010000237.1:0-5524 GCA_038240915.1 Gemmatimonadales bacterium
TTACCTCATGCTGGCCGAGAAAGGCGTGTTCATCGTGGCCGACGGCATGGGCGGGCACGCGGCGGGCGAGGTCGCGAGCGAGATGGCCGTCCGGATCACGTCGCACCAGATCGGGTCGTTGCGGGGGTTGAGCGACGAGGAGGCGGGCGACCGGGTGAGCGCCGCGATCCGGGCGGCCAACGACGCCATCTTCGAGCGGACGCTGGCGGAGCACGACAAGCGTGGGATGGGGACGACGGCCACCGTGCTGGTGCTGATGCCGCAGCGCTATCTGATCGGGCAGGTGGGCGACAGCCGGGCCTACCTGTTCCGGCGCGGCGAGTTCCAGCAGCTGACCAAGGACCACTCCTACGTCCAGGAGCAGGTGGATGCCGGGTTGCTGACGCCGGAGCAGGCCCGGGTCCATCCCTACAGCAACGTGATCACCCGTTGCGTGGGGGCCGGGATGGACGTGGTGCCCGACATCTACTTCGGCACGCTGGAGCCCGGCGATGTCCTGCTGCTCGCCTCCGACGGCCTCACCGGCATGCTCGAGGACGAGCAGTTGACCCGGATTCTCAGCGCCGACGGCGGGCCCCAGCACTGGGTAGACCGGATGGTCACCGAGGCCAACCGCCGGGGCGGACTGGACAATATCACGGCCATCATCATCCGCATCGATTCGGTGGACGGCACGACCGGCGAGCACACCACCGCCACGGCGGCGGCGCAGTCGAAGTAGTCAGCTTTCGGGAGAGAGCTTCCGCACCAGCTTGATGTCCGCCCGCTCGTAGCGCCCGTCGTTCTCGAACGGCACCGTGACGAACCCATGTTTCTGGTACAGCCGGATGGCCGGCTGAAGCCGGGTATTGGAGACAATCACGATCTCCCGCGCCCCCGCGTCCCGCGAGAAGGCGACGCACGCGTCCATCAGGAGATCGCCGAAGCCCCGCCCTCTCGCCTCGGCCGCCACCGCCATCTTGGCGATCTCGTGCACGTCGGCCGAGTGGCTCACCACCGCGCAGGTGCCCCGGACCTCGCCGCCGTCCAGCACGAAGAAGATCTGCCCCCCCGGCGCCAGGATCTTGCCCACCGGGTCGGCGAACGCCTCCCGGTCGGGTTCCTCCATCCGGAAATAGCGCTCGATCCACTCCCGGTTGAGCCGCTCGAACGCCTCGCGCCAGCGTGGCTGGTAGGGAACCACGTCCGCCATCGGGGTCCGCTCCCGGCTCAGTGCTTCGCGAACGTCGTCGTCTTGCCGGCGTGGTCGAACGCCACCACCTCGTACGGCTCGTGGGGATCGCCCGGCATGGCCATGCCCGGGGTGCTCCCGGGCATGCCCGGCACCGCCAGGCCTGCGACGGCCGGATGCTCCGCGAGCAGCCGCCGGAGATCCTCGGCCGGCACGTGGCCTTCCACGAGATAGCGGCCGAGCAGGGCGGTGTGACAGGAGCGGACGCCCGTGGGCACGCCCATCTCGTCCTTGATGGCGTCCATGTTCTCCTCATCGTGCACGCTGGGCGTGAAGCCGCTCGCCTTCAGGTGATCCACCCATTTGGCGCAGCAGCCGCAGCTGACACTCTTGTACACGGTGATGGCCGTCGGGCTCCCGGCGCTCTGGCCCAAGAGCCGCCTGGCGCCCAGCAGGCCGGCGGCGAGGGCGGCGGTGCGGGCGACGAAGTCGCGTCGGGTCGTCATGCGATAGAGCTCCTCTGCAACAGGGGAATGTGCTCGTCCAATCGGCGGCGCAGCTCCGCGGCGGGGATCGTCAGCAGCGCGGGCACGCCGCGCAGGTCGGCCTGCACCGCCCCGGCCACGAACACGCGGAAGCGGCGCGCGCTGCGATAGAGCTCGTCGGCCACCCGGGGCAGGCCGAGCTGGCCGGCCCGTCCGGCATCGGTCAGTCGCTCCACTGTGCCGCCGCGGGTGCGGAGCGGCAAGTCCACGCCGAGCATCGAGGAGCGCGCCGGGAAATCTAGCAGCAGGCCGCCCGGGGCAAGCCCGGCCTCGTCGGCCAGCGCGTCCTCCACCCGCTCGAGCAGGTCGGGGTCCTCGCTGATCCAGGGCTCCGTCTCCGCCGGCACGTCACTGGCCGACAGGTCCAGCGCGCGCTTGTGCAGCCGCCGGGCCCGGATGGCGGTGGCGAGCGGGTTGCCGTCGCGGGTGATGAGCTGCTCCATGAGCCCGTCGTCCGTGGCCTCGGCGATGGCCTCGACGGTCAGGCTGCCGCGGGCCACGGCACCTCGGACCGCCCGCTTGAACATGCAGGTAGCCGAGCGGACCGCGTGGTGCCAGTAGACGTTGCGGTACATCTGATATTTGGCGAACAGGAGCGACTCGAGCGCGCTCACGCCCTTCTCCCGCACTCCCACCTCGTGCCGGCCGTCGCCCGTGTCCACCAGGGTGAGGGTGGCCAGCAGCCGGTCCACATCCACCGTGCCGTAGGGCACCCCGCACATCCGGGCGTCCCGGCTCAGGTAGTCGATCTTGTCGAGGTCGAGCGAGCCGGAAATCAGGCCCTGCAGCGGGCTCGGGCTGGTGCCGGTGATCAGCGCCCCCAGGGTGGCGGCGTAGCCGGGGCCGCCGATCTCCTCCAGCCGCTCGCCCAGATCGCCCAGCCGCAGCTTGGCCATCCCGAGCGTCTCGTGGGACGGAAAGCCCGCCTCCTCCAGCGCGTGCGAGAAGGGGTAGTGCCCGATATCGTGCAGCAGTGCCGCCAGCCGGACGGCCAGGCAGTCGGCGGCCGGCACCGCCGCCAGCTCCCCCCGCTCTTCGAGGCTGGCCAGCGCGCGCCGGGTCAGGTGATAGGCGCCGAGGGCGTGCTCGAACCGGGTGTGGGTGGCGCCGGGGTAGACCAGGAAGGCGTGGCCCACCTGGCGCACGTACCGGAGCCGCTGCACCGCCACCGTGTCTAGGGCGAGCAGCGCCGGCCGGTCCAGGCGGATGTTGTCCCAGAGCGGGTCGCGGATGACCTCGAGATCCTTGGTGTCGCGGAGGTCTGGCATCGTTGGGAGTCTAGGGGTGACGTCCGGCAACGCGAAGGGGGCATCCGTTCGGGGATGCCCCCTTCGATCGCCTCAGGGGAACGACTGGGCGGAACCCGCCGGCCGGCTCAGGCCTTCGGCGCCGCCGCCGCCACGGCGTCGGACACCTGCGCCCGATACTGCGCGAAGTTCTCATTGAACATCCGGGCGAGGTCCTTGGCCTGCCGATCGTAGGCGGCGGCATCGGCCCAGGTGGCGCGGGGCGTCAGCACGCCGCCGGGTACGTCCGGCACGGCGGTCGGCATCTCGAAGCCGAACACGGGATCCTTGACGAAAGTTGCCGCATCGAAGGCGCCGCCGAGCGCCGCCCGCACCATGGCGCGGGTGTGGACCAGCTTCATCCGCGATCCCGTGCCATAGGGGCCCCCGGTCCAGCCGGTGTTGACCAGCCACACCTTGACCCCATGCTGGGCGATCCGCTCGCCCAGCATCCGGGCGTACACGCCCGGATGCATCGGCAGGAACGGGGCGCCGAAGCAGGCCGAGAAGGTGGCGGACGGCTCGGTCACCCCCCGCTCGGTGCCCGCCACCTTGGCCGTGTAGCCCGAGAGGAAGTGGTACATCGCCTGGTCGGCCGTGAGCCGGGAGATCGGCGGCAGCACGCCAAAGGCGTCGGCCGTGAGGAAGACGATGTTCTTCGGATGGCCGCCCGCCCCGCTCGGCTGGTAGTTCGGGATATAGTGGATGGGGTAGCAGGCGCGGGTGTTCTCGGTCAGGCGGTCGGCGTCGAAGTCCACGGCCCGGGTGGCCGGGTCGAGCACCACGTTCTCCAGCACCGTGCCGAACATCCGGGTGGCCGCGTAGATCTCGGGCTCGGTGTCGGCCCGGAGCCGGATCACCTTGGCATAGCAGCCGCCCTCGAAGTTGAACACGCCACGGTCGCTCCAGCCGTGCTCGTCGTCCCCGATCAGCTGGCGGCTGGGGTCGGCGGAGAGGGTCGTCTTGCCGGTGCCCGAGAGGCCGAAGAAGACCGCCGTGTCGCCCTCCGGCCCGATATTGGCTGAGCAGTGCATCGGCAGGACGCCCTGGGCCGGCAGCAGATAGTTGAGCGTGGTGAAGATCGACTTCTTCATCTCGCCGGCGTACCGAGTCCCGCCGATCAGCACCAGCTTCTTCCCGAAATGAATGACGATGAAGGTGCTGCTCCGGGTGCCGTGGCGGGCCGGATCCGCCTGCAGGTCCGGCGCGTGGAGCACCGTGAACCCGGGACGGAAATGGGCCAGCTCGGCCGGGACCGCGCGGATGAACATGTTGCGCACGAACAGCGCGTGCCACGCGTTCGGGGTGACGAACCGGACGGGCACGCGGTACGCCGGATCGGCTCCGCCGAACAGGTCCTGGACGTACAGCTCGCGCGCATCGAGATAGGCGCGGACGTCCTCGTGCAGCCGGTCGAACGCCGCGGGATCGAGGCGGGGATTCTTCTCCCACCAGATCCGGTCGGCCGCCCCGGCTTCCTCGATCACGAATTTGTCCCTGGGGGAGCGGCCGGTGTGCGGGGTAGTGACGGCGGCAAAGGCACCGCGGTCGGTCAGCTGGCCTTCACTGCGGCGGAGCGCATGTTCGATGAGCGCGGGCGGCGTCAGATTGGCGTGAATCCGGATCGGGAAGAGGCCATGTTCGACGAGGGTGAGGCTCTCCCGAGGAACTGCGCTCGTCTCGGTACTCATACGCTCCTGGCGCGGTGTGCGCGGCAAGGGTCTCGGGCCGGCGAGGAGGCGCCGGCCGCAGGCTGGCCGGAAGTATCGACAGGCGGGGCGCCGGGGGCAACGGGGTGGTGTAATTGGCTGAGAGAACAGCAGTTAGCTGTCAGGGCCCGATCGGCACCACGTTCGGCGTCAGGTGGTAGATCACCTCCGCTGTCCCCAGGTCCCGTTCGTTCGGCGCGTCCACCGAAGGTGGGGAGAACATGAGGTCGGTGACCACGCTCGATTCTCGCCAGATACCGAGTACGTGCCCAATTTCGTGGGTGGTCGTGCGAGCGAGGCACTGGGGCAGGTTGGGCGCATTGGGGTCGGATCGCGGATCGACATACACGCGCACGGGCAGCCGGAGCTGGGTGTGGTCGTCGCTGATGTTCAGATCGGTCGCGCCGGCGCACTCCGGCGCGAGCGCGCTGTGCAGGCGCACGCGGGAGAACTGGACGCCGGGCGCATCGCCCGCGCGCACGATGACGTCGGCGGTGGCGGAGTCGCCCACGATCGTGGCGTCGAACTCCTCGTACAGGAATGCCCGCCGCCAGGCCGCGATGGCGTTCGGCACGTTCACCGGCAGGCTGGCGGCGTCCTCCACCCAGATCCGCACCGGCAACCGGTCCTTGGGCCAGTGGAAGGTGAGGCTGTCCTGCCCCGACCCGCCGGCGGATGGGACGATCAGGCGCCACTCGTAGAAGTCGGTCCGGATCGGGGTGGCGATGTCGCTGCAGGCGGCCCCGGCCAGGACCAGGGCGGCGGCGATCCAGCGAGGCCGGGCGCTCATCGGGCACCTCCCGACAGTCCGAC
>JBBRGH010000238.1:0-5483 GCA_038240915.1 Gemmatimonadales bacterium
GCCGACCCGTTCGACGCCGCCGGCCGCCCGATCCCCCGCCAGGATGTTCCCCGGGGTGACGCCTGCCCCGCGACGTGAGGCCGGGCGCCGGGATGCAGGCCATCGTGGTGCGCGCTCTGGGCGACCCGGACGTCCTGACGCCGTCCTCGGCGCCACCCCCCGAGCCCGGTCCGGGCCAGGTGCTGGTCCGGGTGCACGCGGCTGGCGTCAACTTCTCCGACACCGAACGCCGGCGCGGGGTTCTACGATCCCCCCGCGCTGCCGTGGATTCCCGGCAACGAGGCGGCGGGCCTGGTCGCAGGCGTGGGTGCCGGCGTGGACCCGGCCTGGCTCGGACGCCGGGTGGCGTTCTGGGCGCCGCGCACCAGCGGCGCCTACGCGGAGCTGGTCGCGGCGCCGGCGGCGACCCTGTTTCACCTGCTCGACGCGATCGATTTCACCACGGGCGCCGCCCTCCCCGCCCAGGGACTCACCGCGTACGGCCTGGCCCATCTCTCCACGGCGCTCGCCCCGGGGCAGACTGCACTCGTGCACGCCGCGGCCGGAGGGGTGGGCGCCCTGCTGGTGCAGCTGCTCCGCCGCCGCGGCGTCCGCGTCTTCGGCACCGCCTCGACGGCGGCCAAGCAGTCGCTGGCGCAGGACCTCGGGGCGGTGGCGCTGCCATACGGGCCATCGCTTCCGGCTCTGGTTCGCGCGGCCAACGGCGGGGAAGGCGTGCATGCGGTGTTCGACTCGGTGGGCCGCGCCACCCAGGCCGACAGTCTCGCGGTGCTGGCCCTGTACGGCCAGCTGGTGTTTTTCGGCGAGGCGAGCGGGCCCCCTGACCCGATCTCACCCGAGGTGCTTTACCAGAGCAACCTCCGGATCAGCAGCTTCTGGCTGGCCGCCGATCCGCCCGAACGGTGGGACCAGGCCCGCCGCGAGCTGCAGCAGTGGGTGGCCGCGCGGGAGCTGCGGGTGACGATCGGCGAGACCTTTCCGCTGCACCAGGCGGCGGAGGCCCACCGCCGTCTGGAACAGCGGGGCACGCACGGCAAGCTGATCCTGCTGCCGGCCGAATGATCCGCCCTCAGGCCTTCTCCCCGTCCCACTGATTGTCCGAGCCCAGGTAGCGGAGCGAACCGGGCGTGGTGAGCAGCTCGCCGGTCTCGAGCAGCGTCTTGAGGCCGGAGAGGATCATCGGCCAGCCGCCGTACAGCTGCGAGTTGGCGCCCGGGCGGAGCTGGTCGTGGGTGACGGTGAGACGGCACGAGTCGCCCACCGGCTCGATCTCCCAGGTCACCCGGGAGGTGCCTTCGCGCTTCACGTCATTGCTCCAGAGCGCGCGGGAGCTCTGGACCAGTCGCCGGGGCGGATCGACTTCCAGGTTCTCGCCCTCGATGATGGTCAGCTCGGGAGCTTGCGCGGGCACGCCCACGTAGTGGGAGCCGGGCGTCCAGTCCGAATGCACGCCGACCCCGAAGGTGTACTTCCCTCGCAGCTCGGGATCGGTGATCGCCTGCCACAGCCGCTCCGGCGTCGTCTTGATGTAGATCTCGAAGACTTTCTCCATCGTGTCGCCCTCCATCTGGTGTTTGAGGCCTGTGAGCATGGCGGCCCAGGACCCGGTGTACTTGTCGATCCAGCGGTCGTGCAGCAGCCTGATGGGCACGGGATTCAGGAAGTGGAGCTTCTCCCGGCTTCTGGTAGGTGGCCATGGCCACCACCACATGCTCGGCGCGGATCCGGAGCTCACCGGCCTCCACGAGGTAGCCACCGTCCCGGCGCGACACCCGGTCCACGCTGACCCCGGTGCGCACCGGCAGCGCGAAGCGCTCGGCATAGGCCTCGAGGTAGTCGGCCATCTGGTCCTTGGTCGGGAACGTGTGCGGCCCGGCGGGAAACGGCATGCCGGCCAGCCCGTCGAACCGGGCCGGGGTGAACAGGCGGAGCGAGTCCCACCGCCGGCGCCAGGTGTCGCCCACCCGCTGGTTGGCCTCGAGGATGACGAACGGCGCTCCCCGGCGAGCCAGGTGGTAGCCCGTGGACAGGCCGGCCTGGCCGGCCCCGATGATGACGGTCTGGATCGCTTCGTCACGCGGCATAGGTTCCTCGGTCGGGGCCTGAGGCGGCGCCTTCGGCGCCAGGTTCGTGACTCAGGTGGCGGCGTCTTCGAGCCCATGTTTGACCGCGAAGAGGGCGGCCTGGGTCCGGTCGCCGGCCTGGATCTTGGGCAGGATCGCGCTCATGTAGCCCTTGACGGTGCCGACACTGAGATTGAGCGTGGCGGCGATTTGCTTGTTGCCCATGCCTCGGGCCACCAGCCGGAGGACGTCGAGCTCGCGCGGCGTGAGCGCCGCGAAGGGCGAGACCGAGGCCGGGGTGGAGACCTGCCGCATGAGGTGCTGCTGGGCTCGCGGGTCGAGCGTGGGCACGCCCAGGGCGGCGGCGTGGATCGCCTGGACCAGCTGCTGGCGCAGCACATCCTTGAGCAGGTAGCCGGTCGCGCCGGCCCGGATCGCGTCGCGCACCCGCTCGTCGTCGGCGTAGGTCGTGAGGATCAGCACCCGGGGGCCGCCGCCGGTGGCGCGGAGTCGCTCGGTGGCGGCGATGCCGTCGAGCCCCGGCATCAGCAGGTCCATCAGCACCACGTCGGGCCGGAGCCGCTCGGCGAGGCGCAGCACCTCGAGGCCATCGGCCGCCTCGCCCACGATCTCGATCGTCTCCCGCTCCTCGGACAGGATCATGCGCAGCCCCTCGCGGACGACCTGATGGTCGTCGGCGATGAGCACGCGCACCGGCCCGGCGTGGCCCAGCCGCTCGCGGCTCATGCCCGCCGCTCCGTGTCGTAGGGGACCACGACCTCGATGGTGGTCCCTGCCCCGGGCGCGGAATCGATCCGGATGGTCCCGCCGATCGCCGTGGCCCGCTCGCGCATGGTGAGGAGGCCGAGTCCGCCCAGCTGCACCGCGTGCTCGCCGGTGTGCTCGACCGAGGCGGTGAAGCCGATGCCGTCGTCCACCACGCTGAGCACGGTGGCCCGGCCGTCGGTGACCAGCCGGAGCCGGGCTCGCCCGGCGCCCGCATGTTTGACCACGTTGCTCAGCGCCTCCTGCGCGATGCGGTAGAGAGCTTCTTCCTCGGCCAGTGGCCGGGGCACATAGGGCGCCAGATCGGCGTCCACCGGCAGCGCGTCGCGGGAGACGTCGCCGGCCAGCAGCGCCAGGGCCTCGGCCAGCCCATGATGGCGCAGTCGGGCGCGGGCCGAGCCCGCCGGCGCGTCCCCATGCCCGCCGTTGGTGCCGCCTCGGGCCCGCGGCCGGAGCTCGGCCAGCAGCACCCGCATCTCGTCGAGCGCCACCTGGCTCAGCTCGACCACCCGGCGGGCGCGGGCCTCGCCCTCCTCTCGGCTGCGGCGGTACGCCGGCCCCAGCGTCTGGGCGATGAGCGTGAGACTCGAGAGGTGCTGGGTGACGGCGTCGTGGAGCTCGCGGGCCAGCCGCTGTCGCTCCTCCAGCACCGCCACCTGCTGGGCGCTGGCGTAGAGCCGGGCGTTGTCGATCGCCACCGCGAGCTGGTCGGCAATGATGCCGACAATGGCCGCGTCCTCCTCCACGAAGGGCTCGTCCCGCTCGACGTTGACCACCCCCAGCACCCGCTCGCCGAGCGCGATGGGCACCGCCAGCTCGGCCCGGGCCGGCCCGCCGCCCGGCGTGGGCAGGTAGCGCGGATCGGCGCGGACGTCGTTCACCAGCACGGTCTGCCGGGTGCGGGCCGCCTCGCCCATGAGGCCGGAGGTGATCGGAATGTGGTACTCGCCCGGGATCACCCGCTTGTAGTTGCCGCCCTTAACGGTGAGCACCAGCATCCCGGGCTGCTCGGGATCGATCAGCGGGATGGCGAGGTTGGGGAAGCCGAGCAGCTCGTGGATGGCGTCGGCCGCGCGCTGGAGCAGCTCGTCGAGCCGGAGATCGGCGGTGACCAGCCGCCCCACCCGCGCCACCAGCGCCATCCGGTCGGCCCGCTGGCGCTCGTCCTCGTAGCGCCAGGCGTTGGCGATGGCGATCGCGGCCGGCCGGGCGAACAGGGCCAGCGTCTCGACCTCCTCGACGCCGAGTCGGCGGAGACCGGTGCCCACCCCGACGAAGCCGATCATCCGCCCGTCCCACTCGATCGGCATGCCGATGACGGAGTGATCGGCGAACTCCGGTTGGGTGGGATGGGCCAGGTCGCCGTAGCGATCGAGCACCACGGGCACACCCCGCTCGAGCACCGCGCCGGCCAGGCCCACCCCCCGCGGCATCTCGGCCCCGGCCTCGCCCGGCGGCATCCGATAGCCGGCGGAAGTCCGGATGAGGTCGCGGTCGGGATCCACCAGCCCGATGGTGCCGTGCTCGGCGCCGATCAGCTCGCAGGCGTGGCGGAGGATGCTCTCCAGCAGCGGCTGCAGCTCCAGCTCACCGCTGATGGTCTCCACCACCGCCCGCACGCTCTCGCGCTGGCGCAGCAGCTTGCGAAGCTGGCCCGTGTTGGGCTCGGCGGCCGGAGCCTGGATCATGTCCTTCGTCATGGGTCCTTCGATCTTGCCATCCGGCCCGACCCCCCGCAAGCCCGCCGCTGTGCCCGTATCTCCGGTCAGGGGTGACCCCCCTCCTCCGGCCACCGGCCGGCCAGCGATCGGCGGGCCGAAATCCGGCCCGGTGCCGGGTGGGCACCCGGTCGGCCCCATCCAATATTGTCGTCCGACCTCAACGGGAGCGCAGGATGAAGCTCAGGGTATGCAGTGGAGAATTCGAGCGGATCATGCCCGCCACGCGCGAGCTGGTGGACGAGATCCTGGCGCCCGGGAGCGCGGCCGGGCCCGGGACCGAGATCACGCTGGTGAGCGACGGGCGCTGGCTGTCGGCGACGGTGCTGCCGCTGACCGACCTCGCGGTCTACCTGATGTCCGGCGGGCCTGGTGTCGGGGTGATCTCGATGGGTCGCACGCCGTGGGCCGATGCCCGGGCGCAGTTCCGGACATTCCTGGCGGGGACGGGCTTGCCGGCCCAGCTCCGGTCCGCCGGTGTGGCGAGGCGGGCATGCTCGAACTAGGATGCGGTGGGCCCACCATCCGCGGCCTGGCAGCATCTTCCGGAGGCGCCGTGGCCCGAGTCGAGCCCCGTCCGTTCCTGACCGCGTCGTGGCGCGACCTGGCCATGCTCAACTTCGAGGTTCTGGAGGTGCGGGGGCGCGGCACGCCGTCGCTGCCGGACCCGGCCTCCGAGGCGGCGTTCATCACCGAGCACTACTGGGGCTACACGGCGCGACGTGACGGCGGCACCACCGAGTATCGGGTGACCCTCCCTCCCTGGCGGATGTGGCACGCCGCGGGCTCGGCGTTCGACTGCGACGTGGCGGCCGTCTACGGCGCCGGGTTCGCGGACTGCCTCGGCGCGCCACCCCGGTCGGCGTTTCTGGCCGAGGGCTCTGCCGTCTCGGTGTACCCGGGGCGGCGGCTGGCC
>JBBRGH010000239.1:0-5472 GCA_038240915.1 Gemmatimonadales bacterium
GGTGCGGGCCAGCTCCAGCCGCGCGAGCGGGCCGATATCGCTCTCGCCGTCCAGGCGGCCGCCCCTCTGGCCGCCTGCGCCGTGATTGCCGTCCCCGTGACTGCCGCCCCCGCCGGCGCGCTCCTCCGCGGCCCGGGCGAACGCGTCGGCCGCCGCCGCGGACTCTCCGGCCGCCCGCGCCACCCGGCCGAGCGCCAGGAGGAGCGCCGGCGGGGGATCGCGCTGCGCCTCCTGCGCCATCCGCAAGGCGCCGAGCGCGTCGGGATAGAGCGTCGTGTCCCGCAGTCCGAGGGCCAGCGCCGCCAGCGTGAGGGCCGCCGGAAGGAACGTCGGGTCAGCCTCGAGGGCGCGGCACTCGTGCGCGAGCGCGCGCTCCAGCGTCCCGGTTCCGACCCGGTTGCCCAGCGCCACGGGATCGGCCCGTTCCCAGGCGGCCCTCCGCGTCTCAGCCAGGGCCAGGGCGTGCCAGGCGTAGGGCCAGCCCGGCTCCAGGCGGATCAACCGCTGGAGCTGCCCGCGGGCACCACCGGCGTCGGGGTCGGCGCCGAGCTCCGCCAACCGGCCGGCGGTCAGGGCGGCCCGGAGCGCGCGCGGGCGATCCTGGGCCCGCCCGCGGGCCAGGCCGTGCGCCAGGGCGCGGAGCGCGGCGGTATCATCGACGGCGGCGAGGGAATCCTGGAAGCGGTCGAAAACGGGGCGATCGGCGGCCGACTGGCCGGACAGCGGCGAGCTGGGGAGCAGGAGGAGCAGCAGCAGGGACGGGCACCACGAACGCACCGCTTACACTCCCTTCTCTCCCAGCAGCCGGAGGAAGTCGTCCGGCGTCCGGAGCGCGGCCAGGCGCTCGGGGATGTCGGCATCTTTGGCGAACTGCGCGATCTTGCCGAGGACCGGGAGGTACTGGTTCGAGACCTCGAGCGGTGGGGCTACGATCAGAAAGAAATCGAAAACCGGCCGGTTGTCGATAGCCTGGTATTCGATACCCTGCCGGTGATGCCCGTAGGCCAGGCGCAGCGAAGTGACCACCAGGGAGCGGCAGTGGGGAATGGCGATGCCGCGGCCGACGCCGGTGGAGCCCAGGGTCTCCCGGCGCTGGAGCATCCGGAGCAGGGTGTCCGTCGCCCGCTCGTCGAGCCGCAGCAGGCCGACGAGCTCCGCGAGGACCTCGTCCTTGCTGCCGCTCTGGAGCTCGACCGCGATCGTGTCGGGAGTGTAGAAGTCGTTGAGCTGCATGGCGTGGCGGCAACCTAATCCGCCCCCGTGGGCGAGTCAAAGTCGCCCCGCGCTAGAGACGGAGGCGGAGCACCAGCGGGTGGCGGAACGTCTCCGGCGCCTCGATTGAGCCATCGTCCGGAAACCGATCCCACTGGCTGGCGGCCACGTAGTACAAGTCGCGGCCGACCACGACGCCCAGCGTCGGCTCGGCGTAGTCGGGGCGGGCCCGCTCCAGCACCTCGGCGCCGACGATCCGGTCGCCGCCGGGCTCGAGCCGGAGCCGGACCACGCGGGCCGGCGCCACGCCGTTCTGAATCCCGATCAGGCTGCCTCCCACCTGATAGAGTCCGTCGACGCCGAGGGCGAGCACGTCGTCGGCTACGTCCATGAGCGTCACCGCCCGGGTGGCGAGGTCGATCTGGAGCATGCCGCGGGAATAATCCGCCACGTAAAGGGTGTGCTCGCCGGCATCGAACGCGAGTCCCTGCGCCGAGAGAAATAGGGGCGAGCGCACGAACGGCTCGATCGAATCGGCATCGGCCCGGACCCGGTACACCGCGGGCGCCCGGCTGTCTGTGGCATAGGCGTCACCGTTCCGGGCGACGAGGACGTCTCCCAGGGCGTGGGGCTGTCCATCGGGAGGGATGGGGTACCGGCCGGTGAGCTGGCCCGTCCTGAGATCGAACCGGAAGAGGCCGGAGCGTCCGCTGTCGGCCGGGTCGTAGCCGACCGTCTGGGGCAGTGCGGTCGCGGCCACCCACAGGACGCGCCGGGCCGAATCCACCCGCATTCCGAGCGGCGCCCAGAAACCCGGCACGCCCGGCGCCACAAATACGCGGGCCCGTCCCCGCGCGTCCACCCGGAGGATCTTGCCCCGGTGCACGCTGCCCACGAGAAAGGTCCGGCTGACCGGATCGTAGGCGATCCCCTCGGTCAGCTGGTCGCGCTCCGCCAGGGTGACCGCCGGGCGCGAGCGCACGACCGGCGCGGCGTTGGCCCGGATGGCGCGACGCAGACTGTCGTAGGCGGGGAGCGACCGGAGCGCGGTGAAGTCGGCTTCGGCGTCGAGGTCGGCCGTGTGTCCCAGGGCGGCAAAACGGCCGAGGGTGGCGAGGGCGGCGGCCGTATCACCCGAGAGGGCGTAGGCCGAAGCGAGCGCGTAGACCACGCCGCCGTGGGCCGGCCTGAGCCGCTCAGCCTCCCGGGCGTGCTGGAGAAACGCGGGGATGTCGTGCGCTTCGTAGGCCCGCACGGCCTCCTGATACGCGGCGCGAGAGGCGAGGACGGGGTCGGCCTGCGCCAGCGCGGACCGCGGCGCGGCCAGAGACAGGACGAGGACGGCGCAGCGCTTGGAGGGGGTCATAGGAGTCCTACGAGCCGACCTGGTTCGCGGTTCCAGAGCCTGACTCCCGGAGACGTTGCCGTGGCTCCAGCCGCCAAGTATTTTATCCCCATGCAGTTGCCCTATCCGTCCGGCTACCCCTTCCCGCTCCTCCTGGCCCCCATGGCCGGAGTGTCCGAGCCGCCCTTTCGCCAGATCTGCCGGGGGATGGGGGCGGACGTCGTGCTGAGCGAGTTCCTCTCGTCGGAGGCCATCCGGCGGCGGATTCGCACCACGCTCGAAGGGGCCGAGTTCGAGGAGGTCGAGCGGCCGATCGGGATTCAGATCTACGGGGCCGACGCCAATGCGATGGCGGAGGCGGCGGGGCTCATCACCGAGCACTACAAGCCCGAGTTCATCGACATCAACTTCGGCTGCCCGGTGAAAAAGGTGGTGCAGCGGAATGGCGGGTCCGGCTGCCTGCGCGACATGGCCCTGGTGGAGCGGATCATCCGCGCGGTCATCGCCGCGACGCACCTGCCTGTGACGGTCAAGACCCGGAGCGGGTGGAGCGACGAGCAGCGCGATCCGGTCGGCATCGCCCTCCGGATGCAGGATGCGGGCGCCCGTGCCTTCACGCTGCACGCCCGGACCCGGACGCAGATGTTCTCGGGCAAGGCCGACTGGGACGAAATCGCCCGGGTGGTCGAGGCGCTCGACATCCCGGTGATCGGGAACGGAGACGTGCACGCGGCGCAGGACATCGTCCGCATGCGCGACCACACGAGGTGCGCCGGGATCATGGTCGGTCGCGGCGCCTTCGGCAATCCGTGGCTGTTCCGCGATGGCCGCGCGCTGCTCGAGGGCCGCTCCCTCCCCGCGGCGCCGTCCGCGGCGGAGCGATTCGCGGTGGCGCTGGAGCACGCCCGGCTGGCCCTCCGTCTGCAGGGCGACACCCGCAAGACCGTGATCGAGTTCCGCAAGCATCTCGGCTGGTACAGCAAGGGCCTGCACGGCGCCAGCGAGCTGCGCCAGCGGCTGTTCCAGATCGAGTCGATCGCCGAAGCCGAAGCGATCTTCCTGGAGTATCTCGAGCCGGTCGCCGCGGTGGCGTGAGAGCCGAGCAGCTCGAGGCCCTGCTCGCCGACGTCGCCGCCGGACGTCTCGCCCCCGGTGCGGCGCTGGATCGCCTGCGTCACCTTCCCTACGAAGATCTCGAGTTCGCCCGCATCGACCACCATCGCGCGCTCCGGCAGGGGCAGCCCGAGGTGGTCTTCTGCGAGGGCAAGACGCTGGAGCAGGTCGTGGCCATCTGCGCGCGGCTCGCGGCGGCCACCGGCGCCTTCCTCGGTACCCGGGCCAGTCCGGCCATGGCGGAGGCACTGCGGGACCGGTTTCCCGACCTCCGCTGGAGCGCCGCGGCGCGGACGGTTTTCCTTCCCGGTCCCGACGCACCGGCCCTGGCGGGTGGGCCGGTGCTGATCGTCTCCGCCGGCACCAGCGACCTGCCGGTGGCTGAAGAGGCGGCGGTGGTGGCCGAGGCGTTCGGCACCCGGGTGGAGCGGCTGATGGATGTCGGTGTGGCGGGCCTTCACCGCCTGCTCTCGGCGGGCGACGTGCTGCGGCAGGCGCGCGTGGTGATCGTCGTCGCGGGCATGGAAGGCGCGCTGCCGAGCGTGGTCGGCGGGCTGGTTGCGGTGCCGGTGATCGCCGTCCCCACCAGCGTGGGCTACGGGGCTTCGTTCGGCGGGCTCGCCGCGCTGCTCGGGATGCTCAACTCGTGTGCCGCGGGGGTCACCGTGGTCAACATCGACAACGGGTTCGGCGCGGCCGCCGCGGCCGCCAGGATCTGCCGCGGATGACCGTCCGGACCCTGTTCGAGCGGCACGACCCACCCCTGGCGTGGCTCGATCTGGTCGAGCCCACCCGGGAGGAGCTCGAGGCCATCGCCCGCGGGCACGGGCTCCAGCCGACTGCAGTCAAGGACTGCCTCGATCCCGACCACCTGCCCAAGTTCGAGCAGTTCGAGGGCCATACCTTCCTGATCCTCCGCGCTTACGACGTCCAGGCGCCGGAGAGCTGCGGCACCGTGCAGGAGCTGACCCGGAAGCTCGCCATCTTCTCCAGTCCTACCTTCCTGATCACGATCCACCGGACGGAGCAGCCCTGGCTGACGGCGGTCGAGCACCGGCTCGAAGCCGAGGCGGCCGCGAAGTCGGGCAAGGACAGCCTCCACGCCTACATCCTCACCCAGGTGCTGAACGGGGCGGTGGACACCTATCTCCAGCCGTTGGAGGCGATCGAGGCGCGGATCGACGCGTTCGAGGAGCTGGTGTTCGGCGGGCGGGACGCGGACGCCCGGGCCTTTGCCGAAGACCTGCGCGAGGTCCACGTGCTCAAGCGCCAGGTGACGATGATCAAGCGGCTCCTCTGGCGCACGCTCGACGTGGTGCAGCGGCTCAGTCCCGCCAGCGGGCGCGCGGCGACCCTGTTCCGCGACGTGCAGGAGAACATCGAGAGCTCCCACTTCTACGCCGACGAGCTGCTGGACGACGTCAACACCGTGCTTAACGTCCAGCTCGCTTTGGCCGCTCACCGGACCGGGGAGGTGATGCGGATCCTGACGGTGTTCTCGGTCTTCTTCCTCCCGCTCACCTTCCTGGTCGGCGTGTACGGGATGAACTTCGACTTCATGCCGGAGCTGCGCTCGCGCTGGGGCTATCCGCTCGTGCTGGGGGGGATGAGCGTCATCGTACTGATGATCTACCTCTGGTTCCGCCGGCGCGGGTGGTTGCGGGAATGAGCCTGCTCGCGCTGCTCCTGGCCGCGCTCGCCGGCGCGGCCGCGGGGTGGTGGGCGGCCCGTCGCCGGACGGCACTGCCGCTCGGGTCGGGCGTGGGCCCGTACCTCCTCCCCGATCCCGCGCTCGAGTGGCT
>JBBRGH010000240.1:0-5468 GCA_038240915.1 Gemmatimonadales bacterium
GATGCTGAAGGCCGACTTCAAGGAGGACTACACGCCGAAGGTCATGCCGGACAACCAGGCGATGGCCGATGCGCTGAAGCAGAAGCCCGGCGCGGCGTACGACACCACCTTTCGTGAGAACGTCATCAAGCACCATCAGGCGGCGCTCCAGATGGTCGACCGTTTCCTGCCGAAGTTGACCCGCCCGGAAATCAAGCAGATGGCGGAAAAAATAAAAGCAGACCAGACTCGCGAGATCGCCAAGTTCAAGCGTGAGCTGGGGCAGACTTGAACCGATGACCGTGTGTGGGCCGGGACCAGCCGGTCCGCACTTTAGGCCCTCTCAGGAGGGTTGTATGCTTCGCCGCGATCGCAACCTCTCTTCTCCTCATGATAATCACGCTCCGCGCCGAGCCCGTGTTGGCGCAGCACATCCGCGGGAGCATCGGGCACGCAGGCGGGGGCGGCCACCTGGGCGGGTTCAGCGGACATCACGGGGCCCACCTGGATGGCATCGGGGTCCACGGCGGGTTCCGCTCCCGTACCGAGCCGTTCCACGGTGATCCCTTCCATGGTTGCTCCAGGTAGATCCGGGGCAGGGCGGCTTCCGCCGGCGTGTCACCGCGCCGTTCGATATTCACGGCGATCCCTTCTTCGTCCACCACGGTCTGCATGTCGGCTTCGTCTTTGAAGCCTTGCCCTACGTCGGCCCGCGGAACGGGTACCGGTATCCGTACTACGGAAACGGCTACGCCGGCTCCGCGCCCTACATCCGTGGCGACGTGATGCCGCAGGTGGGCGACCGAATCGCGGTGCCTGGGATTCGCACCACTGAGCCATCGGAGCGAGGATGGGCCTGCTGTGGTGGGCGGCCGTGCTGTCAGCCGCCCTTGCGGTCGCCGGGGCATGGTCGGCCGCGGGGGCGGCCAGCTGGCGCGCGTACTGGCCAGCGCCGTTCATGGTCGCGGTCACCGTCATCGGTGCGAGAGACCTGGTGTCGCTCCTGGGCGAAGCGCTGACCGACCTTCCTGACTCGGCTCTCGTCCTCGGGATTTGGGCGGCGGCGGTCGTCGACGACCGCCCGCGACGATCGTCAACGCCCGGATCGACCCGCTCCGGTCGGACGGTGAGTTGCTCGCCGCTGCCCTGAAGCAGGCGGGTGTTGACGTGGAACAGAAGACCTTCGACGGCGTCACGCACGAGTTCTTCGGCATGGGTGCGGTCGTGGACGAGGCGAAGGCGGCCGAGCGGATGGCGGCGGACGGGCTCAAGAAGGATTTCGCCCGCGTGGTAAGCGCTCGGTAGCGCGGAATCTCGCCAACGGCGGCGACCGAGGTCGTTGGGCGGGCCGTGACGATGGACCCTGTGCTCGCGGCCGCAGGGCAGTTCATCGTGGCCGTAGCGTGTCGCGGCTTCCCGGCGCCACCGAGCCGGGGAGCGGCGAACACGAAAAACCCCACCGCGACCGAAGTCGCGAGGGGGCAGGGCCTGCCGGAGAGCGGGCGACCGGACTCGAACCGGCGACGTCCAGCTTGGGAAGCTGGCATTCTACCACTGAATTACGCCCGCGAGGTACGCCTGACGCGCGAGGTGAATGTGCCCGGCCCGTCTGCCGGTGTCAAGCAGACGGCTCAGAGCGCTCGGGAGGCCTCGAGAAAGCTGCGGAGGTCGGGCTCGCTCACCGCCGGCTCGCCCTGCGCGACGTTGTCGAGCCGGCCCTCCCGCATCCAGCGCTCCAGCTCGCCGACCAGCTCGAACAGGTGGTCGAACGAGTCCACGATGAACAGCAGCGGCTGGTAGTGATCGATCTCGAAATACTGGTTGACGACCCACTCGAGCTGGATCGGATAGCGCTGCACCAGCGGTGAGTCGATGCTGTGCGCCAGCTCGCCGTGCGAGCTGAGCAGCCCGCTGCCGTACGCCCTGAGCCCGTCCGGGCTCCGCATCAGGCCGAACTCGATGGTGAACCAGAAGAAGCGGGCCATCGCCTTGAAGATGCCGGTGACCCGCCGGATCTGCTCCCCCTCATCCTTGATCCCCGCGACGATCTCCGCCGCCGTCCGCGCGCAGTCGCCGAAGCGCACCAGCGTGTCGGCGAAGGCCCGGTCGGTGTGCATCGGGACGTGGCCGGCGATATCGTGGAAGATGTCGGGCTCCGGAAGATAGTCCAGCGTGGCACTGTCCCGGATGGTGATGGTGGTGGGGAACTCGCGGTTGCGCAGGCAGTCGAAGAACAGGTAGGACGGCACGTACCCGCTCACCGGCTTGGCCTTGAAGCCGGTCAGCGGGCTCAGAAATCGGTTGACGTCCTCCAACCGGGGCACGTGGTCCGGGTCGAGACAGAGGCTGTCGATGCCCTGGAGGAAGCGCGGGTTGGCATAGCGCCGCCAGCGCTCCTCCATCCGGGTGAACAGCCGGCGCCACGCGTCGTGATTATCGCGCGAGTACAGCTCGTACGGCTGGGTGATGTACAGCCGCCCTTCCGCCTGCGCCTGCTCGATGAACGGCGCCCGGGTGGTGGTCAGACCGATGCCGCTCGCCTGTTCCGTGCCTGGGACTGCCATGAACGCTCCTTCCGCTCCGGACGTCGTTCCTCGAGGGGGCGCCTGCGCCGGCTACTTCCGCTTGTACCGCCAGGCGGCGATGCCGGCGCCCTGCCCGGCGACCTTGAGCTCCTGCGAGGCGCCGGCCGCCAGCGCGGGCACCTGAGTCTCCTGGGTGGCCACCACGCCGCCGCTGCCATTCAGGAACTCCACCACGATCGGAATCGGCGCGGCGGGAATCGCCTTGCCGGACGCGGTCTGCGGGGAACGGCCGGTAGCGGTCAGCGGGAGATTGGCCCCGCTGGGCGTGGCGGCGAAATCCGAGGCTTTGACGTCGGCCCCCAGCGCCAGCACCTGCTCGGCGGTCTTGACGGCGTCATCCACCTTGGCGCTCTGCTTGTAGCCCTCGCCCTGCAGCTTGAGCGCGGTCTCGCTCAACGGCTCGATCGCCACCAGCTTGGCGGCGGTGGCGGCCAGCTTGGCGCCATCCTTCATGGCCAGGTAGGTGTTGCTCAGGTTGTAGAGCGCGTCCCGGTTGTAGGGCTCCGCCGCCGCCAGCTTCTCGAATGCGGCGGCCGCGTCGGCGTACTTCTTGTCATTGTAGGCGTTGACGCCGGCCGTCATGAGGTCCTGCGACGCGGCCGCGCTGCCCCCCGCGCCCGGCGCACCGCCGGCCGCGACCATATCCTTCTCCAGCGCCTGCGCCTGCTCGACCTTGCCGCTGCCGCGGTAGGCCGCCGCCAGGCCGCGCTTGGCCTCGTTGTCGTTCGGCACCCACTTGAGATACTGCTCGAAGACCACGGTGGCCTGGTCGTACTTCTTGCCGTTAAGCAGCAGCGCGCCCTGGTTGAAGGCCGACCGGTTGCGGTACTTGATGTCCGTCGTGTCGGTCGAGTTGGCGGCCGCCGCCGACGCCTGTCCAAAGTAGTACGCGGCGCTGTCGGGCTGACCCTTGTCGTTCATGATCGCCGCGGTCTGATAGAACGTGATCGGCGACCCGCGGTAGATGGCGCCCGCCTGGCGGTACAGCACCAGGGCGGAGTCCGGATTCTTGTCCTCCTCGAACTTGCTGCCGGCTTTCACCAGCGCGACCCAGGCGTTGCGGCGGTAGCCCGCGATGTCCTTGGCGCAGTCCGGCGCCAGACCCTCGGCCTTGGTGAGCGCCGTGTCGGCCGGATAGAGATTGCCCTCCTGCAGGTAGATCCGGCCCAGGTAGTACCAGGCCGCCGGGTTCTTGTCCTGCCCGTTCTGCTGCATCGCCTCGAGGATGACCTTCTCCCCCTGGCCCAGGATGCGAGCCTTGCTCTCGGGCACGTCAGTCTCGATGGCGGATTTCAGGTAGCCGGCCGCGCTGGCCACCTTGAAGTGGTTCGGCTTGATCTTGCACTGGGCGGCCAGATAGCTCGTCGGCATCGACTTGGCCACCCGGTCGTTGAGCACAGCCTGCTGGGCCTGGGCGGCGGTGGCGCCGAGCGAGAGCAGGATGAAGGCTGACGCGGTCTGTGCGTTCACTCGTCACGACTCCTTGTTCGGGGTCTCTGGCCGGGCGGCACTGTCGGCGCTCACCAGGCGGACAGCCCGGTCACGCAAGTCCCTTGCCACCTCGTGGGCGGGCCGTCCCGTGCGTCGGGCCAGGGCCGCCACGTCGTCGTACTCCGGTTTCATGCGGGGGCCGTCGGGCGAGTCCAGGACCTTGACGCGTACCCGGGTCCCGTCGGCAGCTTCGACCTGCAGCTCGCGGCGGTCGAGGGTGACGCGCTCGGCGGACTGGCGGCGCACACCGGCGGTCGAGCTGTGTCTGAAGAACGCGCTGCTCACGGACTCGGCATCGGCGGCCCCCACGATGGCCTCGACCCGGAATCCGGTCCGACCCTTCTTCATCTGAGTTGGCCACGTCTGGACGTCCAGCGCCCCCGCGGCCACCAGCGCCTCGCGCAACGGCTCGAGGTACTCCGGACTCAGGTCGTCGAGGTCGGTGGAGAGGACCACCACCTCCCCGGCCTCGGCCACCGGGCGAGCGAGGATCAGCCGGAGCGCATTGGGATACCCGGCCGGGTCGCGCCCTCCCGCTCCCCACGCTCCGCCCGCGATGGCACGCCACCGGGCCGGCGGCGGGCCGTCGGAGAGCACCCGAAGCAGCACCGCACCCGTGGGGGTCACCGCTTCGCCGGTCACCGGTCCGTTGGGGCCGATCTCGATGCCCTCGAGTAGCAGCGCCGTCGCCGGCGCCGGCACCGGAATCACGCCGTGGGCCGCCCGCACCCACCCACTGCCGAGCCCCACCGGCCGGTTGTAGATCCGGTCGATCCCCAGCCGCTCGAACCCCTCGATGGCGCCCACGATGTCCACCAGGGCGTCCACGGCCCCGACCTCATGCAGGGCCACCTGGTCGGCCGGGACGCCGTGCACCCGACCCTCGGCCTCACCCAACAGCCGAAAGGCCCGCACCGCGCGCTCCCGAACCCAGGGGGAAAGCGGCGCCCCTTCGACGACGGCGATCAGATCGCCGATGTGACGGTGCTGCGGCCCGTGAGCCTCGTGCTGCGGGTCGCTGTCGGCGTGCCCGTGCGCGTGAGAGGCAGCGTGGGTGTGCCCAGGGTCATTCCCATGCCGGTGGCCGGGACCCTCGGCGACCACCTCGGCCGGACCCTCCCGGCTGCCGCCCGGAAGGGTCACCTCGACCTGGATGGCGCGAACCTCGCAGCGGAGGACGTCCCTGACCTCGACGGTGACTTCAGGCTCCCCCAGGCGGGCCGGAAGTCCGCGGAGCCACTCGGCGGGCGCCCCGGCGGCCACCAGGGCGCCGAGGAGCATGTCGCCGCTGATGCCAGCGGCCGGGTCGAGGATGGCAAAACGTCCGTCAGCCATAGACTTATAAATATGGCTGGGGCCTAGACCTGAGGCAAACCCCCCGCCCCGCGATAGAGCCACCCCGCCCCGGTGTTG
>JBBRGH010000241.1:0-5468 GCA_038240915.1 Gemmatimonadales bacterium
CGGCGACACGCTCACCACGATCACCATCCCGCCCGCCCAGGCCGAGACCGTCAACGCCACCACCATCGGCCCCTGGAGCGACTACACCGAGTTCGGCACCCCACGGGACGCCGCCGCGACCGCCGCGGTCGGCGGTCCGGCGGGGTACGGGTGGCTCGGCGCCAAAGAACGCTCCACCACCGCTGAGTCAGCCGGCCTGACCCTGATGGGCGACCGCCTCTACAACGGCGTCACCGGCAGATTCACCTCCCCCGACCCCGAACCCGGCGGCGGAACAACGGCGTACGGATACCCCACCGACCCCATCAACCAGTTCGACCTCAACGGACACTGCTGGTCATGGGCTCAGAAAGCTTGTGACGCCGCCAAGAGTGCTGGGACCTGGGTATCCACGAATCGGCGCTCGATCATCCATCATGCGGTCCTCTTCGCGGCCGGAGCCGGTGCCGTCGCCCTCGCAGGTATCGTCTGTGCTGGTACCGCCGGAGTTGGTTGCGTGATAATGGCCGGGGCATTGTTCGGCGCTGCCTTGAACGTCACAGGCCAGACCGCGACGTCCATGATGTTTCGCGAGAGGATCCGAACCAGAGACTACTACCTTTGGATGGCTCAGGGCGCCTTCGCTGGTGCTACTGGGGGGTACGCAAAGTCGCTGCCTAAGAGGCGGATTTGGCTGCCGGCAAAGATAAAGATTGCAGCCCATCATCGGCCCCATGTAGTTCAAGTCTTTAGCAGAATGGCTAGCAGAATGAGAGACAGGTTCAACGATTGACTTCCATCATCACCGACATAGTCTGGGCGCTGGTGGCCGGATTAACTGCCGGCCGCCTAGGGCGGCGAAACGGGCCAAGGTCAGCAGAACGAAGACTGAGGGTATTTCAAAACGGTGGGTGGGTCATGATCCCGCTCATTTTGGTCGACACGAAAGTGAAGACTACGAAACGCGGAACGGTTTCCGTCGAAGTCATGGGTCGCAGCAGTTTCGAAGTGCGTGTCGATGGCCACGTTCCACACGGTTTGAAGCTGGGTTGGTGGGATGACTTGCACCTGGGCGCTTTTGAAGAGTTCATCCGCCGAGGTCAGCTTCAGCTCACCACGCTTGAAGATGGTCTTGAGGAAATCACAACCCATGATGTGAAGGGCAGGCTCGCCCATCTGCGTGCCCAGCATTCTGACTTTGTGATCCTACGAGAGGTTTGTGCTTCGGACAGTTGAACGGATCAAGCGGCAACTCTGTGGGAACCGAGATATGAAGCGTTTTGAGTCATGAGGAATGGCGGGACTTGAATGAGCCAGACCCAGTGCCTTTGGAGGCTTCTATACGAACGATTCTTGTTGGCGATAGAAGAAGATGGAATGCCTACCCTCTATAAATCTGATGCGAAGGGCCTGGCCGCGAAACTTGCCGACGATGCCGTAGGCCTAATGGTGAAGAACAGGTCTCTCTCAGTCGGATAAAGCGTGAAAGGAGCGAGCCGTGACTTTTGAGCGTGGGCCTGCTGGGCGGTGTGGAAAGGAATACCGGGCACGTCGGTGAGTCGGTGCGGAGAGCGCGAGGTGGGCGGTCCGGCATACACCATCCGTGTGGCCAAGGATGCTTGGCCGATGGGCGCCCCGATTCCACCCGCGCCACCGTGTCCGGTCTGGCTTCTTCGATCCCGGCGGCCGGGACCAAGGCCGTGTATGACCCGACCACCGGTCAGGGCGCGGGCCAGGTCAAGCTGGACCGGCCACCGGGGCAGTGACTACGACCGGCACCACGAGTGTGTTGGACGCCTGGGGGCGGGCTACGTCCTTCACCAGTGACGCCGGTGATGTCGCCACCACCGGTTACGACGCGGCCGGGCGGGTGGCCACGGTCACCGATGCCAAGGGTGCGGTTGCCTACACCTATGACGGGACCGACGCCGCGGGCAAGGTCGAACGCCGCGGGGTGACCACCAAGGTGGTGGTCACCCGCACCGGCACCAACACCACTACCGGTCCGCTGCTGACCTACACCGGGGCCTACGACGAAGCCGGTGCGCTGACCTTGCAGAAGCTGCCCGGTGGGACCGCTCAAGTACTTTGACGAGCGTGGCATCGAGCGCCTCGTCACAACGGGAGCACCGCTCGGACACCTGGCAGCGAGTTCCCGGCTCTTCGCCCTCGACCCCAGTTGCCGGTCAAGTCCGAAGAGCCCAGATAGTGCGCACTTGATGGTGGGACTCGTTGCTGTTCATGACCACCGACGCTCGGGTTCGCTCCAGCTGGGTCACCTTCGAACCCTCGATCGCCTCGTGCTCTGGTCACCCCCCACCGACATGGTGCCCCTCCACTGGAATAGGACGTCGACGCCGACGAATACGCCGACTTCACGAAAGAATACGGCCTCCACCGCGTAAGAATAATGCTACCAACGACTTTCAACACGAAATAGGCATTCCCAACTCTTTACCTTATAGCGGCACGCATGCTACCAATGTAGGTAGAAGGAATCGCTTTTCCCGCGGCCTGGGAACGCTTTCATTGGTAGTTATTGATTGGTGTTGGAAATGCATGGCGGATTGAAGGTTTATCGCGGCTCGCCGGCTGCTGCGCGGAACTACGTGGAGGCCGGTCGCGGCCGTGTGGATGACTACTACCTGGCCGAGGGCACCGGTATCGCCGGGCGGTATGTCGCCTCTCCCGAAGGTGTCCGAGCGGCGGGAACGCTCACCGGGGACGGCTACGAGGCGTGGGTCGGCGGGTACGACCCGGACACGGGCGCGCCCAAGGGAAGGTTGCGGACCGACGAGCAGGCGGTCCGATTCGTCGAGGTCGTAGTCAACGGACCGAAGACCTGGTCACTCGCGGCCGCACTGCACCCAGACATCGCCGAGGCGTACGACGGCGCGCAGGACCGGGCGGCGGTGCAGATCATCGGGTGGCTGGCCGAGCACTCGACCACCCGGGTCGGTCCACGTGGGCGCCAGGTCCAGGTACCGGTCCAGGAGCTCGAAGCGGTCACGGTGCGGCACCACACCTCCCGTGCTGGCGATCCACATCGGCACCTGCACCTGCAGGTCAACGCCCGGGTCTTCGCTGAGGGCAAGTGGCGGGGTCTGCACACCGTCGGGGTGCGCGACAGCCTGGATGCGATCAATGGCATCGGTCACGCAGCGGTGATGTGCGACCCCGAATTCCGAGCAGCACTGGCCGCCCACGGGTTCGGTGTTGATGCGGCCTCCGGTGAGGTCGTCGAGCTCGCGTCGTTCACCGGCCCGTTCAGTGCCCGGGCCGCGCAGATCGCACGGAACATGGACCGCTATGAAGCCGACTGGGGGGCCGGCCACCCTGGGGCTGAGCCGGGTCCAAGGTTGCGCCAGTCCTGGGACGCCCGAGCCTGGGCACAGGCCCGCCCGGACAAGGTGATCCCCAAAGACGGAGCCGATCTGACGGCGGCCTGGGTGCAGGAGCTGTACGGGCTCGGCTACCACGAGCCTGAGATGCCACCAGCGTCGAGGGTCGTTGCGGATGCTGGGCCGATGGTGGGCCGGCTGGATCGCACCGGGGCCGTCGAGACGATCATGTCCCGGTTGGGGGCACGCCGCTCGGCCTGGAACGCCGCCGATGTTCGCGGTGAGGTCGAGCAGCTGCTCGCTCGCACCGGGCTGGTCGCGACTGCGGCTGTGCGGGTTGAGCTGGCCGAGGACCTCACCGCCCGGACTCTGGTGGCCTGTGTCCCGCTGGTGGTCGACCGCGACGGATCTGCTCGCAGCGTGCCCGAACACCTCCGGGCGCTTACCTCGCCGCAGGTCCTGGCCGTTGAAGGCGAGCTCACGACCCGGCTGGTCGCCCGCGCCGCCCACACACCGGCCGGTCCCGCCAGTCCTGCCCCACACATGGCCGGTGGGATCGAAGCAGCCGAGGGGCTGGATGCCGCCCAGCAGGCGGTGGTAGCCGCGTTGGCTGGGACCGGCCTGCTGACGCTGGTCGAGGGTGCCGCGGGGGCGGGGAAGACCACCACGTTAGGCGCGACCCGGGAGTTGCTGGTACGGCAAAGTCATCGGCTGGTGGTGGTGACCCCGACGTTGAAGGCCGCCCGAGTCGCCGCAGGCGAGACCGGCGCCGCGGCGTATTCGGCGGCTTGGCTGGCGCACCAGCATGGCTACCGGTGGGACACCCACGGGACCTGGACACGGCTGCGCCCAGGCCAGCGCGACCCGCGCACCGGGGCGACGTACCGGGGCCCGCAACGTGGCGCGGTCCTGCGGTCGGGTGACCTGCTGCTTGTGGATGAGGCCGGGATGCTCGACCAGGACAGCGCCCGGGCCCTGCTGGTCATCGCCGACGAGCACCACACCCGGCTTGCGCTGGTCGGTGACCGACACCAGCTCCCCGCGGTCGGCCGCGGAGGCGTCCTGGATCTGGCCGCCCGCTGGGCCAGCCCCGATTCCTGCCTGGCCCTGGAGACCGTGCACCGGTTCGCCGACCCCGAGTACGCCGAACTCAGCCTGGCCATGCGCACCAGCCAACACCCCGGCGGCGTCTTCGACACCCTCTTGGCCAGAGGACAAGTCCGCCTGCACCCCAGCGAGAGCGAACGCACCCGCGCTCTGGCCCAGATCGGCGCCCAACCACGGGCTGAGGCCTCTGCCCAGCCGGTGTTGGTGATCGCCGAGACCCGGGAGCAGGTCGCCGCCCTGAATGCGAGCATCCGCGACCACCTCGTCGATACCGGCCGCCTCGATGACACCGGTGTGGTCACCACAGCGGCCGGGGAACGGATCGGGGTCGGTGACCGGGTCGCCACCCGCCGCAACGACCGCGCTTTGGACGTCGCCAACCGCGACACCTGGACCGTCACTGGGATCGCCCCTGACGGCACGCTGGCCGTTGGTGGTGGCCGTGGTGAACGCCACTTACCCGCCGGCTATGTCCGAGACCATCTGGAGCTGTCCTATGCGACCACCGTCTACGGCGCCCAAGGCCACACCGTCGCCAAGGCGCACCTGCTCGTGGGCGAGCACACCGGCGCCGCCGCGGCATACGTCGGAATGACCCGCGGCCGCGAGACCAACATCGCGCACCTGGTCGCCGGCAGCGTCGAAGACGCCCGCGCCCAGTGGATCAGCACCTTCTCACGCGACCGGGCCGACCTCGGACCCGCCCACGCCGCCCGTCTGGCCGCTTCGGAGGCCGCGAAGTACGCGACCGGGCGGCCGTTGGAGCGGGTCCTGATTGACCTGCGGGCGGCGTGGACCTTGCAGGCCGACCTCACCGGACACATCGCCGAAGCGACGTCGATTCGCGACGAACTGGCCCGAATCGTCCCGCTCCGCGCCCAGAGCGACCCACAGATCGCGCACCTGCGCAGCGCCGAACAGCACGCATGGGCGGACTCCGGCGACGCTCGTGCTCAGCTCAGGCAGACCGAGGCCGCCATCACCATCCAGACCAGCGACCTGGCCCGCGACCTGTTGGACGGCTGGGACCGGGCCTATCCG
>JBBRGH010000242.1:0-5462 GCA_038240915.1 Gemmatimonadales bacterium
CCTTCCTTGTAATGCAGGATGAGTTCGTGCACCATCGCGGGCAGCTCTATGCGTTCGCGCGCGCCTGCGGGGTCGAGCCGCCGTTCCTGTGGGGATACGAGGACAACGCGCCGGAGTATCAGTCCCGGGCGGCGGCGGAGACGACCGCGCAGCTGTGAAGGCCGTTACCCACTCATCGATCGGAGCTCCCATGCCTCGCTCTGCCCAGTCACGCTCGACGTTCCCGATCCTGTCGCTCGCGCTCCTGGTGTGTGCCGCGGCGTACTTTCCAGCGGTCGCCGCGGCGCAGGTCGCCGGCACGATCTCGCTTGTCGGCAAGCCGAACGATCACCCCGGGAAGGGCCCCGGCGGGGCGCTGGTCTTCATCGGCGAATCGAAGGGTCGCAACGAAAGCTCCGGCAAATCGGAGTTCATGGCTGGGGCCGATGTGGTGTCAGCCGATACGGTGAGCCTGGTCAATGGCAGCGGGATGCATCAGGGAGTCCTCACGATGTCGAAGGGCGGGAACCAGGTGTCGTTCAAGTGGAGCGGCCAGGTGACGACGACCGTGGACCAGGCGAAGAAGCCGGTGACCAGCTTTCAGGGCACCTGGACGGTGGTCGCCGGCGGCTCGGGAAGGGGGACCTACGTGGGCCGCTTCACCTCGCCCGTCGCATCGGTCATCGAATGGAAGGGCGAGGTTGGGAAGTGAGACTGCTGCCTGCCGGCCGGGACCGCGCCGGGAGCCCGGCGAGGCCCCGCGCCGGACCGCGTTATTTCCCCGCCTGCCCCGCCAGTTGCTGGACCCAGTTCTCCGCCACGATCAGCTCGCCCGGCTGTCCCGCTTCCCCCTCCCGCAGCACCAGGAACCGCTTGTCGTCCGGGCTGAGCCAGAAGCCCGGCACCGCGCCCACCGTGGCGAACTGGGCCACCGAGAACAGGGCCCGCTGGGCGCCGACCGAGAAGGTGGCGCCCGGCGGGATCTGGGCCGAGATCAGGTCGTTCTTGCCGTTGACGTAGACCAGCTCGCGGCCGGTGCTCGACCAGGTGGGCTGGCTGCCCCCCGCAGTGGACACCTGCCACTTGGCCCCCGCCGTCTCGGGAAACGGCCGCACGTAGATCTCGAAGGCACCGGACTCGTCCGAACTGTACGCCAGCCAGCGGCCGTCGGGCGACAGCGCCGGGTACAGCTCGGTGGCCGGGGTCGCGACCAGCGGGACCAGGGTCGAGTCGCCGGCCCGGAGGCCGAAGATGTCGGTCGAGGCGGGCGGCGGCGGCGCGCTCCGGAGCAGGAGCCAGCGGCCGTCCTTCGTCGCCCGCACCTGGCCGAAGTCCACGTCGGAGTGGAACAGCAGACGGGGCGTCCCGGTCCCGTCGGACCGGCGGGCGTAGATGGGCCCGACCCCGGAGCCGGAGCGATCGGCGATGTAGTAGACGTCCCGTCCATCGGCCGACCAGGCGGGCCGGCCGCTCGAGGTGTCGTTGAAGGTGAGCCGGGAGAAGGGGCCGGCCGGGAGCCGCTTGACCCAGATGTCCCGCCGTCCCTCGCGGGTGAGCGCCACGGCGACGGCCTTCCCGTCGGGCGACAGGGTCGCGGAGCCGATGATCCCCTGCGGATCCCAGGTCGAGTCCACCGCGGAGACCAGCCCTTCGCGGCTGACCCAGGCGGCGCGGCGGGTGGCCTGGGTCCCGCCGGTGGTGTAGGCCAGGGTGCCGTTTCCGCCCAGGGTGAGATCGATGTTGAAGCCGTTGTTGCGGACGCCGACCCCCTCGAGCAGGGCGATCGGCGCGCCGGTCAGCTCGAGCTTCTTCGGGTCGAAGGGGATCCCGATCAGCTTGCCGTCCACGGTGACCACGAGCAGGTAGCCGTCGGCGTAGGCGGCGTAGACGCCCCGGACGAGGTGCTTGGCCGGACCGTGCGGCAGCGGCATCGCCAGGATCTCGAAATCGGCCGGCCCCTGACCCACATGACGGAGCCGGAACACCGCCCCGGTGGCGCCGGGCAGGATGTGGACCCACTCGGTGGCGATCTCCTTGTCCTTGGTCTTGAGCTGATAAACCGGCTCGATCTCCCCGCCGGTGGCGCGCATCCGGCCCAGCCCAGAGTCCACCTCGAAATAGACGTACCCGTCCTCGCCCCAGGCGGCCGAGGTGGTGTTGGCCTTGTCGGTCAGGGTCACGGTCGGCGCCCCGGCGAGGGAGGCGATCCGCACCTCGGTACCGCTCTTGACGAAGCCGACCCGCCGGCCGTCGGGCGAGAAGAACGGCTCGGAGGCGCCCTCGGTCCCCGCGATCGGCGTGGCGTCGAGCTGGTCGATGCGCCGGATCCAGAGCCGGGCCCCGGACTCGGCCGGCCCGATATAGGCCATCGACCGCCCGTCAGGCGAGAGCGCGATCCGGGCCCCGCCCGACGGGTTGGGCGGCTGCAGCGCCTGGCCCGGCTTGAGGGCAAGGCTGAACTGGCTCAGCAGCGGCAGCGGGGGCACGTGCATCCGGCCCCAGAGCGCGGCGCCGAGCGCCCCCCCGAGCAGGAGGGCAGCGGCGACGGCCGCCCCGACCAGCGCCAGCCGGCGGCGTGATGCCGGCCGTGCCACCGCGGCCTGCGCGGCGGGGACGGGGACGGTCGCCGCGTAGGACGTGTCCTTGAGCGCGGCCGCGAACTCCGCCGCGGAGGCGAAGCGGTCGGCCGGCAGCTTCTCGAGGGCGGTGAGGGTGGCAGCCTCGACCTGCCGCGGGATGGTGTGCCGCTGGGGCAGCAGCGGACGCGGGCTCTCGGTCACCACCCGGGCGACGATGGCCTGGGCGGTGGACCCGGTGAACGGCGGATCGCCCGTCAGCATCTCGTACAGCACGGCGCCCAGGGCGTAGACGTCGGAGCGGCCGGTGATCTCGCGCTCGCCCATGGCCTGCTCGGGGCTCATGTAAAACGGCGTCCCCAGGCTCATGCCGGTCTCGGTCATCCGGCTGCCGCCGGCCTTGCTGGCGGCCAGGGCGATGCCGAAGTCGGCCACCAGCGCCTGGCCGTCATGGAGCAGGATGTTTTCGGGCTTAATGTCGCGGTGGACCACGCCGTGGCGGTGGGCGTAGTCGAGCGCGCCGGCGACCTCGGTGGTGATCCGGACCGCCTCGGCCACAGGGAGCTGCTTCTCGCGATTGAGCCGGTCGCGGAGGGTCTCGCCCTGGATGAAGGGCATGACGTAGAACAGGTAGCCGTCGGCCTCGCCCGAGTCGAACAGGGGCAGGATGTGCGGGTGCTGGAGGTTGGCCGTGAGCTTGATCTCGGCCAGGAAGCGCTCGGCGCCGATCACGGCGGCCAGCTCGGGGCGGAGGACTTTGAGGGCGACGCGGCGGTCGTGGCGAACGTCCTCGGCGAGGTAGACCGTGGCCATGCCGCCGGCGCCGATCTCGCGGTCGAGGCGGTAGCGGTCCGCGAGGGCGGCCTGGAGCCGGCCGAGCAGTTCGGGCATGACGGATGGCCTGGGTTGAGGATCAAGGAAGATGGGGGGGATTCGGGTGTGGGGATAGGGCGACGGGGTGCCCGGGTGGCGGCGAGGCCGGGCGGCGACGCGCGCCTCGATCAGGGAAGCGGCTGGCGGCCACCCCAGCCCCTCGACTGGCACCCGTTTCCGGGTGATCTTGCCGACTCCGAGCCCTGTCTCGCCCACGCCGCCCCAAGGACACCGCATGCCGCTCGCCGCTCGATCTGCGTCGCCCGTCGCCCTCGTTCCGCTGCTCGGGGCCCTGCTCTGGGCCGCGCCCGTCGCGGCCCAGAACCCGGCGACGCTGCCGAGCGAGCGGCCGGCCAGCGTCCGCTCCTCGGTCGAGGGGGCCGACTACACCCGCCGGATCGCGATGATTCCGATGCGGGACGGGGTCAAGCTCCACACGGTGATCCTGGTGCCGAACGGGGCGAAGCACGCGCCGATCCTGCTGACCCGGACGCCCTACGACGCCGACCAGCTCACCAATAACAGCCAGAGCACCCACCTCGGCGCCAGTCTCTACGGTTACGACAACGCCACCGACGTCATCGTCGAGGGCGGCTACATCCGGGTGGTGCAGGACGTGCGCGGCAAGTACGGCTCCGAGGGCGACTACGTGATGAACCGCCCGCTCCACGGGCCGCAGAACCCGTCGCCGGTGGATCACTCGACCGACACCTACGACACGATCGACTGGCTGGTGAAGCACGTCGCCGAGAGCAACGGCAAGGTCGGCATCCTGGGCATCTCGTACGACGGCTTCCTGGCGCTGATGCCGCTGGTCAACCCGCATCCCGCGCTCAAGGTGGCGGTGCCGATGAACCCGATGGTGGACGGCTGGATGGGCGACGACTGGTTCCACAACGGCGCGTTCCGGCAGCAGAACATGTCCTACATCTGGGAGCAGGTCGTCTCGCGCGACAACTCGATCAAGTGGCCCACCAGCCACTTCGACGACTACGACATGTTCATGCAGGCGGGCTCCGCCGGCGAGCTGGGCCGGCGGCGCGGGCTGGAGCAGTCCGGCTTCTGGCGCAAAGTCCTGGCGCACCCGAGCTACGACGCCTTCTGGCAGCAGCAGGCGGTGGACAGCATCCTCGCCAAGCTGCCGCTCACGGTGCCGACCATGATCGTGCACGGGCTCTGGGACCAGGAGGACATCTACGGCGCCCAGGCGGTGTACCGGGCGCTCGAGCCAAAGGACACGGGGAACGACAAGGTGTTCCTGGTGATGGGCCCCTGGTATCACGGGCAGCAGATCGACGAGGGCAGCAGTCTCGGCGCCCTCCGGTTCGAGAGCAACACCGCGCTCTGGTTCCGCCGCAACGTCCTGCGCCCGTTCCTCGACCACTACCTCAAGGACGACGCGCCGCCGGCCAACGTCGCCCCGGTCACGGCCTACGAGACGGGAACCAACACCTGGGAGCGGCTGGACCGGTGGCCAGCCGGCTGCGAGCAGGCCTGCCCGATCACGCCGACCCCGCTCCATCTCCTTCCCGGTGGCCGGCTCGGCTTCAGCGCGGCCGGGGCGAAGGACTCGGCGTTCGACGAGTATGTCTCGGATCCGGCCAAGCCCGTCCCCTTCCGCCGGCGGCCGATCCAGCCGGTCGGGTATGGCGCCCCGTTCACCTGGGAATACTGGCTGGTGGACGACCAGCGGGAGCAGAGCGGCCGGCCCGACGTGCTGACCTTCAGCACGGAGGTCCTGACCGCGCCGGTCAAGATCAGCGGGCAGCCGGTGGCGCACCTGGTGGCCTCGACCAGCGGGACCGACGCCGACTGGGTGGTGAAGCTGATCGACGTCTATCCCGACGAGGTGGCGGGCCAGCCGGAGATGGGCGGCTACCAGCTGATGGTGGCGGCCGACATTTTCCGCGGACGGTACCGGGAGAGCCTGGCGCAGCCGAAGGCACTCAAGCCGAACGAGCCCCTGCCCTATCAGTTCAAGCTGCCGCCGGCCAACCACGTGTTCCTGGCCGGGCACCGGATCATGGTCCAGGT
>JBBRGH010000243.1:0-5445 GCA_038240915.1 Gemmatimonadales bacterium
CGAGCTGCCGTTCAATGCGCCGACCGTCGCCGGCATTCTGATGAAGCAGATCACCGAGCCCGCTCCCGACCTCCGGGTCCGCCGGCCGGACGTCCCCGAGGATCTGGCGCTGGCCGTCAGCCGCTGCCTGGAGAAGGACCCGGAGAACCGCTGGCCCAGCGCCGACGCGCTCCGCCGGGCGCTCGAGAGCCGCACCGTCGGCAGCTACCGCCCGACCGGCACCACGTTCAAGGGCCAGCGGCTCGAGTCGCCGGCCGAGTCGCGGCCGCTGACCGGGGCCCGGGGCCGCCCGGGCACCGGCAGCCGGCGTGGTCTCGATGCCCGAGGCGGGCTCGGCCCCCGGCCGGTGCCGGCGCCGCGGAGCCCGCGCGACCTGCGGCGCCGCGACTATCGCGAGCAGCGTCCCGACAAGGAGCAGATGCCCGACACCGGCGAGCCCCGCATCGTCCAGAAGGTGCGGGGGCAGTTCGCCAGCTGGGCCGCCGTCTCGCTGGGCTGCCTCGGCATCAACATCGCCACCGGCATCAGCGATCCCTGGTTCCTGTTTCCCATGTTCGGCATGGGCATCGGCGTGTTCCGGAACTACGCCCAGCTGTGGCAGTCGGGCTACAGCTGGCGCGACGTGCTGACCCGCCCGCCGGCGCCCGACGCGGTCGAGACCACGCTGGTGAAGGGCGGCGTGCCCCGGCTGGCGCGGCAGCTGCCACCGCCCCGGGCCGACGAGTTCGGCGCCCAGCTGGACGCCATCCGCCAGGTCCAGAGCGACCGCCAGGCGATCCTCAAGCTGCTCGACCGGCTGCCCCCCTCCGAGCGGAAGATGCTGCCCGAGGTTCAGCAGACCGTCAACGCACTGTACGAGCGCGCCACCGACGTGGCCCGCACGCTGCACGCGATGGACAGCAATATGGACACCGAGAGCCTGGGCCAGATCGACGAGCGGATCGCGGCGCTGGCCAAGGAACCCGACGACCCCGAGCGGGCCCGTCGGCTCAACCTGCTCGAGCGGCAGAAGCAGACCATCGTGGACCTGCGCGGACGGCGGAGCCAGGTGGCCAGCCACCTCGAGTCCTGCGTCCTCGCGATGCAGAACGTCCGCTTCGACCTGCTCCGCCTCCGGTCCGCCGGCGTCGCCGCCGTGCTGGGCGACCTGACCCAGGCCACCCAGCAGGCCCGGGCGCTGTCGCGCGACGTGGACAATGCCATTGCCGCGGCCGGCGAGATCCGAGAAGCGATGCGCCCGTAGCCGGTCCCCACACGCGTTCCGCACCACTCCACCGTCGTTCCCGGTCCACCATCCTGTCGGGCTCCTTTCGGCGGGCGTGGGTTGGTGGTATTCTATCTCGCCTTATGCGTTGTGCCGCCCCACCGCGTGACGGTGCCATTCCCCCGGGAACGGCACCGAGGCGGTGGGGCAAACATCTTCCAGGAGGAGTCGCATGGTGGTCACCCGAGGTTCCCCCGCCGGTCCACGGCCCGAACCGCCTGGGGCCTGGCGGCGATGCTCGCCGCGGCCGCCTGCGGCAAGACGGGCGAGGCCGGCAAGCCCGCCGAGGGTGCGCCCGCGGACGCCGCGGCCGGCACCCCCGCCGCCGGCGCGGTGCCGGTCATCGCCATCATCCGCGCGGCCGACTGGATCGGCTCCGAATGGAGTGAGGACGCCCTCAAGGTCGGCCTGCAGGAGAGCGAGCTGGAGCAGGGTCGGGACTACCAGTTCAAGGTCTCCAGCGCCCAGGGCGACCTGGCCACCCTGCCCAGCCTGATCGACGCGGCGGTGGACGCCAAGGCCAAGGTCATCGTGACCCTGCAGGACGAGACGCTCCAGGCCGCGGTCCAGCGGGTGAAGACGCTGCCGATCGTGTTCAACATTCTGAGCGATCCGTTCGCGGCCGGGGCCGGCACCACCGACTCCAACCATCTCGCCAACATCACCGGCGTCTACTCGCCCGGCTTCGGCGACCCGGACCAGGCCAAGCGGGTGGAGCTGATCAAGCGGGTGGTGCCCAAGGTCAAGCGGGTGGGCATCCTGTTCAGCCCCGGCGAGCCCCTCTCGGTCGGCCTCAAGGACAAGATGACGGCCGCCGCCAAGAAGGCCGGCCTGACGGTGGAGGCGGTGCCGATCAACAGCGTGAGCGAGGGGACCGAGGCCGCTTCCGCGCTGGTGGGCAAGAAGGTGGATGGCCATCGAGATCTACGGCAACGCGGCCCACGGCGCGTTCGAGAGCATCATCCAGGTGGCCAAGGAGCACAAGATCCCGGTGTTCTCCCCGTCGCCGTTCGAGATCCTCAAGGGCGCCACGGCGGCGCTCTACCCCGACTTCCAGGAGGGCGGGGTCGAGGCGGGCAAGATGATCGGCCGCATTCTCAAGGGCGAGAGCCCGGGCGCGATCCCGTTCTTCCGCCTCGTGACCACCAAGGAGCAGGTCAGCCCGGGCACCACCGCCGGCAAATGAAGATGGTCACCGCACACGTGGGCAGCAGTGCCCTCGTGCGCCTGACCGGTAGGCTGGACGGCGAGTGGTCCCGCCACCTCGCTGACACCCTGGACGAGCTCCTCCGCGACGGCCTCCGATCGGTCATCCTGGACATGTCCCAGGTGGACTACATCAGCACCCCCGGTGTGCAGGTCCTCGGCCAGCGCTACCGCGACTTCAGCCAGCTCCGCGGTGAGCTCCGCATCTCCACGCCGTCTCCCGTCGTGCTCAACGCCCTCACCGCCGACGGCCTGATCGAGCAGCTGCTGCTGCTCCCGGGCGACGAGCGCGTGGCCGGGGGGCCGGGCCGGCCTTCGACCTTCCTGCCGCGGGCGGCGAGCGAGTTCACCGGCGATGCCTGGCACGTCCCCGCGGCCACCGGCCCCGCCGGCCAGTACGAGATCTCCCGCCGGCATCTGGCCGGGGAGCTGGAGTGCCGGGTGGTGGGCCAGCCTGACGGCTTCGCGGCGGGACATCGGGCGGAGGACTGCCGGACGATCGCCTTCACGCCGGGCGCATTCGCCCTCGGCATCGGAGCCATCGGAGACTCGCTGGAGGACACCGGGCCCCGCTTCGGCGAGCTGATCGGCGTGTCGGGCACCGTGGCCTACCTCCCCACCGACGGCGCGCTGGTGCCCGACTACCTCACCGCCACCGCCCCAGCACGCCCACCGCGGTGCTGGGCAGCGGGCTGGTCCTCGACGGGACCTTCGGCCACCTGATCCGGTTCCGGACCCAGCCGGGCGCCGTCACCGTGCCGTTGGCCGAGCTGGCCGGGGTGGCCCTGACCACGTGCAACGTGGACGTCGCGGGCATGGTGGTGGCGGCGGAGGCCACCGAGCTGGTCAGCACCTCGCTCCGGCGCTCGCCCGCGGCGCCGGCCACGATGGACACCCCGGCGCCGCGCGATGCCGGCGGCATGCGCGAGTGGCTGGCCTTCTCGCCCGAGCACACCCAGGCACGGCGGGCGGTGGTCATCGCGGGCATCGTCGCCCGACGGCCCCAGCCGCCCCTGGCCGGCTTCCTTCGACCGCTGGGGCGCACCGCGGACCTGGTCGGGCACTTCCACGCCATGGTGTTTCCCTACCGTCCGGTGCCCCAAAGGGCGGTGGCGCTCCGGGCGCTGGTGGAGAAGCTGCTGGAGACCCAGCCGCTCCGGTCGGTGGGGCACCTGGTGTTCGACGACCGCGGCGCCGACAGCGCCGGCGAGAACGCGCTGCTCCGCGGCCTCTGCTGGACGGCGCGGGTCACCTCGGTGACGGCCGCATGAACCTGTTCATCGGCGCGCTCACCATCGGGCTGGTGCTGTCCCTGGTGGCGCTGGGCGTGTTTCTCACCTACCGGGTCTTCGACGTCCTCGACATCACCGCCGACGGCGCCTTCGGTGTCGGCGCGGCCACCGCGGCGTCGCTCCTCGTCCATGGCTGGCCGCCGCTTCCGGCGACGGCCATGGGCGCCGTGGCCGGGATGGCGGCCGGGCTGATCACCGGCCTGGTGCACACCCGCTTCGCCGTGAACGCGCTGCTGGCCGGCATCCTCACCACCACGGCGCTCTATTCCGCCAACCTGTACATCGTGGGCGGCGGCGACCGCTCCCTCGCCGCCGTCCCCACGCTGATCACCCGGGCGGAGGCGCTGTTCGGACGGGTGGTGCCCAACCCCGATGGGATCGTCCTGCTGGACACGCCCGTCAGCGCCCGCAACCTCGCGGCGCTGGCCCTGATGGTGCTCGTCGTGGCCCTCGTCGTGGCCCTACTGGCCCGCTTCTTCGGGACCAACCTCGGGCTCGCGCTCCGGGCCACCGGCGACAACCCGCAGATGGCCCGCGCCCTCGGGGTATCGGTGAACGGGATGCTGGTGGTGGGTCTGGTGATGGCCAACGGGCTGATCGGGCTGGCCGGCGCCCTGTTCGCCGAATATCAGGGCTTCGCCAACATCCAGATGGGCCTGGGCATCATCGTGACCGGGCTGGCCAGCGTGATCGTGGGCGAGACGCTGGCGGGCGGCCGCCCCGGCATGGCCGTCCGCCTGGTGGCCGTGGTGCTCGGGTCGGTGCTGTTCCGGCTGCTCATCGCGGGGGCGCTCCGGGCGGGCCTCGACCAGAACGCGCTCAAGCTGCTCACGGCGGTGTTCGTCCTCCTGGCGCTGGTGCTCCCGGGCGCGATCCGCCGCCGGCTGCACCGTCCCGCCCGTGATGCGGCCCATGGCTGACCATGCGCTCGAGATCCGGGGACTCGACCACACCTTCCAGACGGACTCGCCCGAGGAGCAGCGGGCACTGGACGGGATCGACCTCAGCCTCGAGCGCGGGGCCTTTGTCATCGTGCTCGGCACCAACGGCTCCGGCAAATCCACCCTGCTCAATGCGGTGGCCGGCTCCTTCACGCCCGATCGCGGCACCATCCGCCTGGACGGGCAGGACATCACCCACTGGCCCGAGCATCGCCGCGCGACCCTGATCGGCCGGGTGTTCCAGAATCCGTTCAGCGGCACCGCCCCGGGCATGACCGTGGCGGAGAATCTTGCCCTCGCCGCGCGGCGCACCCGGCAAGGCGGGCTGGGGCCCGCGCTCAATCGCCAGCGCCGGCGGGAGATCGTGGAGCAGATCGCCCAGCTGGGCACCGGCCTCGAGGACCGGCTGGACCTGCCGATGGGCCTGCTCTCCGGCGGCCAGCGGCAGGCCCTCACCCTGCTGATGGCCACCATGGAGTGGCCCCAGCTGCTGCTGCTGGACGAGCACACCGCCGCCCTCGACCCCCGCGGGGCCGAGCAGGTGCTCCGGCTCACCCAGGAGATCGTGAGCCGACGCCGGCTGACCCCGCTGATGGTGACCCACTCGCTGACCCAGGCCGCCCGGCTGGGCGACCGACTGCTGATGATGCATCGGGGCCGGGAGGTGCACGATTTCAGCTGTATCCGGAAGCGCCGGCTCCGGGTGGACGACATGCGGGCGATGTTCGACGAGGTGCGGGGG
>JBBRGH010000244.1:0-5442 GCA_038240915.1 Gemmatimonadales bacterium
GCTCACGCCCGACGAACGGGGCGTGGCCGAACTGCTCGGCCCGGAAGCGGTCCACCTGGAGCGCCTGGTCGAGCGGGCGGGACGGCCGGTGGGTGCCCTGCTGGGCCTGCTCTGCGGGCTCGAGATCCACGGCGTGGTAGAACAGCAGCCCGGGCGTCGGTTCCGGAGGATCTAGCCGTATATTCCGCCGTGCATCTCTACCTCCACGTCCCCTTCTGCGCCCGCCGCTGCAGCTACTGCGATTTCGCCATCGCGGTGCGGCGACAGGTTCCCAGCGAGCGCTACGTGGCGGCGGTGCTGCGGGAGTGGGAGGGTTGGCAGTCGAGCGACGCGTGGCGGCGGGCGCCCGCGGCCGCCCCCGGTGCAACCGGGCACGACGCAACCGCCCCCCGCGGAACCGGCCCCGACGCTGCCGCGCCGCCACCCGGCCAGGAGCTGCAGACCGTCTACTTCGGTGGCGGCACGCCCTCGCACCTCGACCCCGCCGGGATCGGCGCGCTGCTCGACGGAATTGCCCGCCGGCGCTCGGTGGCCTCCGGGGCCGAGATCACCCTCGAGGCCAACCCCGACGACGTGACGTCCGCCCGTGCCGCCGCCTGGCGCGCCGCGGGTGTCAACCGGATCTCGCTCGGCGTGCAGTCGTTCGACCCGGCAGTGCTGGCCTGGATGCACCGGACCCACTCCGCGGCACAGGTCGCGCCCGCGGTGGCGGCGCTTCGTGGGGCGGGCTTCGAGGACCTGTCGCTCGATCTCATCTTCGGCCTCCCGGCTGCGCTCGGCCGCGACTGGCAGCGGGACCTGGCCCAGGCCTTCGCGCTCGCGCCGGAGCACCTGTCGCTCTACGGCCTCACCGTGGAGGCGCACACGCCGCTCGGCCACTGGACGGAGCGGGGCGAGGTCGCCCCGGTGGACGAGGAGCGCTATGCGGCAGAATTTCTGGCCGCCGATCGGGCGCTCGCCCAGGAGGGCTACGAGCACTACGAGGTCTCCAACGCCGCGCGCCCGGGCCGTCGCGCGAAGCACAACGCCGCCTACTGGCGGCGCGCGCCGTTCATCGGCCTGGGGCCGTCGGCGCACAGCGCGTTCGGCCGGGTGCGGCAGTGGAACCTGCGGGAGTGGACCGCGTACGAGCGGGCGGTCGAGGCGGGGGAGGGTGCTGTCGCGGGCAGCGAGGAGCTCAGGCCCGAGGCGGTCGAGCTGGAGGAGGTCTACCTCGGCCTGCGGACCGTGGATGGGCTGGCCCGGAACCGGCTGCCGGCCGACACCGCCGCGGAGTGGGTGTCGGCCGGATGGGCCGTGGCCACCCCGGGGCGGATCCGCCTCACCGCCGAGGGGTGGCTGCGGCTGGACGCGCTGGTGGCCGCTACGGCGTAGCGCCCGCCAGTTCCCGGCAGGTCTCGGCGCAGCGGCGGCAGATCTCCGCGCACTGCTCCATCGTGGGCGGATCGTGGGTGGTCCGGCTGGCCATATGTCCTCCAGGGCTGGTGTCGAGAGCTCGCAGGGGGCGGTCCTGGCCCCCTGATGCAGCCTAAGACCGGGGCGGATAGCGATCAACCTGAATAGATTTCCCGACTATGCCCACGCCCGAACAGTTGAGCGAGCGCGAGCTTCGGGTCCTCGAGGCGGTCGTTCAGACCTACATCGAGACTGCCGAGCCCGCGGGGAGCCAGACCATCGCCCGACGGTTCGGTCTTGGGGTGTCCGCGGCCACGATCCGGAACACCATGAGCGAGCTGGAGGACAAGGGGTATCTGTTCCACCCCCACACCTCGGCCGGCCGGATCCCGACCGATCGGGCCTACCGGGTGTACGTGAACCAGATCATGCGGCTGGCACCGCCCACCTCGGAGGCGCGGCACACCCTGCAGGCCGGGCTCCTGGGCAGTCGGAGCGCGGTCGAAGAGGTGCTCCGGCGCGCGGCCCAGGTGCTGGGGGTTCTGACCCAGGAGCTGGGCGTCGCAGTGGCACCGGCCCTCGAGGAGATGGTCCTGGAGCGGCTCGAGCTGGTGCCGGTGAGTGCCGAACGCCTGCTGATGGTGTTCAACCTCCGGAGCGGGGTGGTCCGGACCATCTTCGTTGAGGTGCCGGCCCGGGTCGGCCCGGAGGCGGTGCAGGACGTGTCACGGATCCTGAACGAGCGCCTGGCCGGCCACACGCTGCAGCAGATCCGGACCACCCTGAGCGAGCGGCTCCGCGACGCGGGCGGCCCTCCCGGCGGCCGCGAGCTGCTCAACATCTTCATCGCCGAGGGCGAGGAGATCTTCGACCTCCAGGACGAGCAGGGCGCGGTCGTACTGGGGAGCGCCCAGATGCTGGCCGATCAGCCGGAGTTCGCCTCCAATGTCCGGATGCGGGATCTGCTTCGCCTGACCGAGGGACGGGATCTGCTCAAGCGGGCGCTGGCGTCGCGGCGGCAGAACGGCGTGTCGATCACGATCGGCGCCGAGAACCCGGACGCCCGGCTGAGCGATTTCACCCTGGTGACCGCGTCCTACGAAGCCGGCGACCTGAAGGGCGTCATCGGTGTCATGGGACCCACGCGCATGCCGTACGACAAGATCATCGGCCTGGTGGAGCACACCAGCCGACTGGTGGAGGATCTGCTGGAGTGAGCGAGTTCTACGCCCTGCTCGGCGTCGCCCGCGACGCGACCGAGGCCGACATCAAGAAGGCCTACCGGAAGCTGGCCATGGAGTTCCATCCGGACCGGAACCCCGCGCCCGGCGCCGAGGCCAGGTTCAAGGAGATCACCGAGGCCTACGAAGTGCTTCGGGATCCGCAGAAGCGCGCCACCTACGACCGCTACGGCAAGGCCGGCCTGGGCGGCCCGGCCGGCGGCTTCGGCTTCCACCAGGTGGACCTGTCCGAGGCGCTCAACATCTTCATGCGCGACTTCGGCGGCATGGGCGGCCTCGAGTCCCTCTTCGGCGGCGGCCGGGGGCGCGGGGCCGACGCCCGCCGCGGGCAGGACGTGCGGGTGACGGTGAAGCTGTCATTGGGCGACGTGGCGGCCGGCATCAAGAAGACGGTCCGATTCAAGGCGCCCGACCGCTGCGCCACCTGCGAGGGCAGTGGGGCCAAACCCGGCACCAAGCCCACGACCTGTACCACCTGCGGCGGCAGCGGCGAGGTCCGGCGCCAGGCCCGCAGCATGTTCGGCCAGTTCGTCAGCGTCGCGGCCTGCCCCACCTGCGCCGGCGAAGGCGTCGTCATCAGCGAGCCCTGCGAGGTGTGCCGGGGCGAAGGGCGGGTCCGGGCCGACAAGACGGTCACGGTCGAGATCCCCGCCGGCGTGTCGGGCAACAACTACCTGACGCTGCGGGGGCAGGGTGCCGCCGGGCCGCGGAACGGCCCCCCGGGTGACCTGCTGGTCATGCTCGACATCAGGGACGACGACCGGTTCGAGCGCCAGGGCGACGACCTGGTGTTCGACCTGCCGCTCTCGTTCTCCCAGGTAGCGCTCGGCCTCGACGCGACGGTGCCGACGCCCTATGGCGACGAGGCGATCAAGATCGCCGCCGGGACCCAGCCCGAGACCATCGTGCGCCTCCGCGGCCGCGGCCTTCCGATCCTGGGCCAGTCGGGCAAGGGCGACCTGATCGTCCGGATCCACGTCTGGACGCCCGAGCGGCTCAGCGCCGAGCAGGAGCGCCTGTTCCGCGAGCTGGCCACGCTCGAGGGCGAGGCGCCCAAGCGCTCGCCCGGCTTCTGGTCCAAGCTCAAGGAAGCGTTGGGCGCATGAGCTGGTGGGCCATCGACGTGCGGCCCGAGCCCGCCCGCCGCGCGTGGACCGGCGCCTGGCTGGTGGCGCGGACGGGGCAAGCGGTGGAGGAGCGGGATGACGGCACCCTCGTCACCTTTGCCGAGACCGAGCACGCCGCCGATGCGCTGGTCGCGGCCCTGGTCGAGGCCGCCGCGGCACCGGTCGTGACCTCGCGCCGGCCGCTCGACCCGGTGGACTGGACCACCCGGTGGCGGGACGGTCTCGGTCCCCGTCACTTCGGCCGGCTGACGGTGGCGCCGTCCTGGATCGCCCTCCCTGCCGGCGACGGGCCCACGGTCGTTCTCGATCCCGAGACCGCCTTCGGCAGCGGGGAGCACGGCTCCACCCGGGCCGCCCTGACCCTGCTGGAGCGGCATCTCCGTCCGGGCGACCGGGTGCTCGACCTCGGCAGCGGCAGCGGCATCCTCGCCATCGCGGCCGCCAAGCTCGGCGCCGCCAGCGCGACCGGGATCGAGAACGACCTCGAGGCCAACCCGGTGGCCCGCCGGAACGCCGAACGCAACGGGGTCCTCGACACGGTCGCCTTCCTCGACGGCGACGCGGGCGACCTGGCCCCGTTGCTCGGCCCCGCCGACCTGCTGCTCTCCAACATCCTCCGCCTGGTAAACGCCACGCTGTTCCCGGCCATCGTCGCCGCGCTCCGCCCCGGCGGACTGGTCATCTTCTCCGGCATGGAGGAGACCGAGGCGCCGCTCTTCGCGCCGGTGCTGCAGGCGGCCGGCCTCGGGATCCGGGACGAGGTGACCGACACCGGCTGGTGGGCGGTGACCGCGGTCCGGCCGTGATCACGGTGCTGGTCCCCCCGGGGACAGCGGCCGGCCGGAGGGAACAACTCGCGGAGTCGGAGCAACATCACCTCCGGGTCCGCCGCGCCCGCGACGGCGAGGCGGTGGTGCTCCGGGACGGGGCGGGCCTCGTGGGCACCGGTCGTGTGGCCCTGGCGGGGAATATCTGGGCCGTGGAGGTGGAAGCGGTGGAGCGGCGGCCGCGGCCGGCGGCGCTCACCCTGGCGGTCGGCGCGGGCGACCGGGAGCGGTTTGGCTGGCTGGTCGAGAAGGCAGTCGAACTCGGCGCCACCGGCATCGTGCCCCTGGTGACGGCCCGGTCGGGCGACGTGGCGTCCCGGCTCCGCGAGGCCCACCTCGACCGGCTCCGGCGGCAGGCCCTCGAGGCCACCAAGCAGTGCGGCGCGGCCTGGGCGGCGGAGGTCGAGGCGCCCGAGACGCTCGAGGCCTTCGTCGCCCGGCGCGCGGAGGGTCTCCGCTGGCTGGCCGATGCCGGGGGCGCACCCCCACCCGCCGCGCTGGACGACGCGGCGGTCACGGTGGTGATCGGCCCCGAGGGCGGACTGGCGGCGGAGGAGCGGGCGACGGTGGTCCGCGCGGGCTATGGTCCGGTGAGGCTCTCCGGGCACACGCTTCGGTTCGAGACCGCCGCCCTGGCGGCCGCGGCGGCCGTGTCGGCCGCGAGACTTCGGGGGACCCATGGCTGACTGCCTGTTCTGCAAGCTGGTGGCGGGCGAGATCCCCGCCCGCATCGTCAAGCGCACCGCCGACGCGGTGGCCTTCCACGACATCGATCCCAAGGCGCCGGTCCACGTCCTGGTGATCCCGACCCGGCACATCGCGGCGGTGCGGGACGCCGCGGGACCGGCGGAC
>JBBRGH010000245.1:0-5390 GCA_038240915.1 Gemmatimonadales bacterium
CGGATCCGACTGCCCAGCCGGCCGCAGGACTGGCGCACGCTCGCGATCACCGGGATCCTCTTCCTCTGCGGCGCCAACGCCGTGGTGGTCTGGGCCGAGCAGTTCCTGGCCTCGGGCGTGGCCAGCGTATTCGTGGCCGCCATGCCGCTCTGGACCGCCATGTTCGACGCCGTGCTGCCGGGCGGCAAAGTGCCGCTCACCTGGCGGATCGGGGTCGGACTCGCCATCGGGTTCGCGGGGACCGCCCTCCTGGCCGGGATCTCGCCGGGCCAGATCGCCCACGCCGACCTCCGGGGGCCGGCCGCGCTCACCTTCGGCAGCGCCTGCTGGGCGCTGGGCTGCGTCTACTGGAAGCGCCATCCCACCCAGGTAAGCCCCTACGCGGCCTCGGCCGTCCAGATGACGATCGCGGGCGCCCTCCTCTGTCTGTTGGGCCTGACGCTGGGCGAGGCGCCGGCGTTTCATCTGCAGGGCGCCGGTCTCGGCGCCATGGCATACCTGATCGTGTTCGGCTCGCTGGTGGGCTATACCGCCTACGGCTACGCGCTGGAGCACAGCTCGGCCACCTTCGTCGGCACGTACGCGTACGTCAATCCGGTGGTGGCGGTGTTGCTCGGGTGGCTGGTGCTACACGAGCCGATCACCGGCCGGATGCTGGCCGCGATGGCGCTCATCCTGGGTGCGGTGGTGTGGATCCAGCTCGCGGCGCGGCCGGCGCACGGTCCGGCCCGGTCGCCGGTGCGAGCCCTCCGGCGCCGGCATCCGGCCGATGCGTGATCGTGGCCGTGCCGGCCGCGGGGTGACGGCGTCCCGATGACCGTGTCTGCCGCCGCCGATCGTCCGTTCCTGAGGCCGTCCGACGTCGAGGACCTGGTGGCGCGGTTCGCCGACGCGTCCACGCCGACCCGCGGCTATCACGAGACGATCACCCACTTCTACCTGCGCGTGGTGAGACGCTACCTGCAGGAGGACGGACGCCAGGGCGACTGAGCCGAGCGCGCCAACCGGCCCGGCTCCTGTCGCCCGAGGCCCGGGCGGGGTGGACGGAGCCGGATCTGCGGCCGCTGCCGTGAGCGGCCGGACGCGGATGCCTTACCGAGCCAGCAGGTGCCGCCGCAGCTTGACCAGCCGGCGGCGCAGCGATCCGTCGTGAATCCGTTCGCCCACCCGCACGATGGCCCCGCCGAGGATCTCCGGATCCACCGAGAACGAGGGCAGCACCTCCTTGCCCAGATGGAGGCTGAGCGACTCGGCGATGCTTTTCCGCAGCTCCTCGTTGGCCGGCCGGGCCAGGGTGACGCCGGCCCGGACCCGGTTGAGCTTGACGTCCACCAGGGCGGCGTACTCGGTGGCGATCTGACGGAACAGCTGCTGCCGTCCCCGCTTCACCACCGCCTGGAGGAAGAGCACGAAGTCGCGGGGCGCCTCCTTCAATGCGGCGCCGAGCAGCCGCGACTTCTCACCCTTGGGAATCCGGGGCGACATGAGGATGGCCTGCACCGACGGGGTGGTCTCGATCGCCGCGGCGAGCGCGTCGATCAGGTCGGTGTAGCGGGCGGTGTTCCCACCCCGCTCGCCGAGGTCGAACAGCGCCTCGGCGTAGTTGCGGGCGATCGTCTCCGACCTCACCGGCCGCCGTCCACGCTGGCGAGGTAGTCGAGCACGATCTTCCGGTCGGCCTCACCGTCGAGCCGCTGGCCCACCAGCTTGGACGCCGCCGCGAGCGACAGGTCCACCGCCTCGCGCCGGAGGTCGGCGACGGCCCGGTCTCGCTCGGCCCCGATCTCGCGCCGCGCCCGGGCCAGCATCTCCTCCTGCTCCTGCTTCGACTTCTCCAGCGCCACCGCGCGCTCCTTCTCGGACAGCTGGCGGGCATCGAGCACGATGCCGTGGGCCTGGGCCTTGGCGTCGGCCACCAGCTGCTTGTGCTCTTCCAGCAGCTTGGCCGACTCGGCCCGGTTCCGCTCGGCCTCGGCGATCTGCTGCTCCAGCGCCGCTTCCCGGGCCTCGACGGCGCCCAGGATGGCGGGCCAGGCGAACTTCTTGAGCACGATCAGGAGCAGCACGAAGACGACCAGGGTCCAGAACATCAGGCCGAACTCGACCGTCAGCGGACTGGCGGCGTGTTCCTCCTGCGCGCCGGCGGCGGGCACCGCCGCCAGCGCGAGCACGAAGGTCAGCCAGAGCGACTTCTTCATGCGAGACCTCGGCCTAGAACGTGATGTTGCTCTGGATCAGGAACGCGATGACTGCGACGAACAGGGCGACGCCTTCGATCAGCGCGGCCGAGATGATCATCGCGGTCTGGATCCGGGCGGTATTCTCGGGCTGGCGGGCCATGCCTTCGGTGGCCGAGCCGCCGATGCGGCCGATGCCGAGACCGGCGCCCAGCACCGCGAGGCCGCCGGCGAGGCCGGCGCCGATGAGACCGAAACCCTTGCCCGTGCTGGCGGCGGCGGCGTCCTGCAGAAGCGCGATCATGGACAGCATGTGATGCTCCGTCGTGGGCGGAAGATGCGATGTCGGTTGCGCCCGCCGCGCGGTGGTCCAGGTCTTCCGGCCCGGCCCCGCTTCGGTCACCCGCCGGCGCCGGGCCTGGGCCCGGCAGCGGGTTTCGCCCGCCGGTCGGCGGGGTACCACACCGGGACGGCGCGTGCGCTCGCCGGCCCGGGGCTGCTTCAGCGGTCGCCGGGGCGCGTTCGGCCTCCCCGGTATGCCGCCGCTAGTGCTCCGCCCGCATCAGCCCGATGAACACGCTGGTCAGCAGGGTGAACACGAACGCCTGCAGGAAGGCCACGAACAGCTCCAGCAGCATGATCGCCGTCGCCATCACGGCCGAGACCACGCCCACCGCGTAGCTTTGGAACAGGAACGTGAGCCCGATCAGCGCCAGCACCAGCACGTGCCCGGCCGTCATGTTGGCGAAGAGCCGGACCGCCAGCGCGAACGGCTTGCTCAGCTTCCCAATGATCTCGACCGGGGTCATGATGATCAGCATGATCGGCTTGAGGACGGTCGGCAGGCCGGGCGGCAGGAAGAAGATCGTGTTCAGGTAGCCCTTGGCGCCGAGCGCCCGCATCCCGGCCACCTCGATGGTGATGAACGCGATCAGGGCCAGGGCGCCGGTGACCGCGATGTTGCCGGTGGCCGTGGCGCCCCAGGGCAGCAGGCCGAGCAGGTTCATCGTCAGGATGAAGAAGAACACCGTCAGCAGGTAGGGCACGAAGCCCTCGCCGTGGTGCCCCACGTTGGGCAGGATGACCTCCTGCCGGATGTAGAGCGCCGTCGCCTCCATCGCGCCGGCGAAGCCCTTGGCCGGCCGGCCCTGGGCCTGCGCCGCCGCGATCCCGCGCGCGCTGGTGATGAAGACGGCCGCCACCAGCAGTGCCGACAGCACCATGAAGACGAAGTGCCGGGTGGGTGAGAGATCGACCTCGACCGCCCCGAAGTGGAGCGGGGTGAACCGGGGAAGATGCCACACCGCGCCGAACGGCAGCTCGATCTCGTGGGCGTTGCCGATGTGGTGGGTGATGTTGATCTTGTTCTGGGACGCCTCGGCCGCGGTCTTGTGCGGATCCACCGCCTGGCGGCCGACCTCGGCGCTGCTCGGCTGCTGGGCCGGGAGCGCCCGGGAGGCGCCAGCCGCCAGGCCGAGCACCAGGCCCGCCATCATCACTGTGCGACCGAATCGCGTCATCGCTCGCCTTCCCGCGAGTGTTCCCGAAGGGCCGTGACTCCCTCCACCAGGAGGAGCGCCACGAGGACTCCCACCATCGCCCCGAGCATCGGACCGGTCCGCCGGCCAAGCGCGGGCTGAGCCACGAACCCGGCCAGCAGCACCACGGTAAAGCGGACCAGCATCCCCAGGCCCCAGACCGGGAGGAACCGGTCGGTCCCGATGCTCCGGACCGCCCACCAGCCGAGCGGCGTCTGCAGCAGCAGGCCCACCGCCCCGCCCCACGCCACGGGCCCGCGCGCCGCCGCCGGCACCAGCAGCGCCAGGAGCGCCGTCCCGGCCGCCACCAGCGCCACGCCGGTCAGATAGCGCCGGCCCAGGGTCACTCGTCGGCGCCGTCCTTCTTGTTGAGGGCGCGGATCAGCGAGTACATGGTGCCCCCGAACCCGAGGAAGGCCGCCGCGATCGTCACCACCCCACCGGTGCCGAGCTTCCGGTCGGCCCAGCGGCCGATCAGGACGAAGACCACGAGGCTGACCGCGAGCTGGATGCCGAGGCCCGCGAACCGCATCGGACCGGGGCCGTCGGCCGGCCCGGAGGCCTTGCCGGGACCCGGCTCTGGGGCGTTCACGGGCGAGAAGCTATCCGCTTGTGAAATTTTTCGCAAGCTCACGAGCCCCTCGGCCGGGTGGCGGCGGACCGGGGGCGGACGGACCGCCAATATATCGCGTTGGCGGCCTCGAAACGATCCATCCTCCCATGGCGTCGGGCATGGGACACGGGTAATCTCCACCATTCCGCCCCTCGTCCCTTCCTTAGAGAACCGATGACCGTCACCGCAGCCTCCGCCCAGCAGGACGATGTCCAGCAGCTCCAGCGCCTGACCGAGGCCGTGATCCGGCTCCGCCGCCAGGTGGCGGAGCGCATCGTCGGACAGGACGACGTGATCGAGGGGATCCTGACGGCCATCCTGAGCGGCGGCCACGCGCTGCTGATCGGCGTGCCGGGGCTGGCCAAGACCCTGATGGTGCAGACGGTGGCCGAGACGCTCCACCTGTCGTTCAACCGGGTCCAGTTTACCCCGGACCTGATGCCGAGCGACATCACGGGCACCGACATCATCGAGGAGGATCTCACCACCGGCCGGCGGGCGTTCCGCTTCGTCCAGGGGCCGATCTTCGCCAACATGGTGCTGGCCGACGAGATCAACCGGACACCGCCGAAGACCCAGGCGGCGCTGCTGCAGGCGATGCAGGAGCACCAGGTGACTGCCGGCGGTGCCACCTACCACCTGCCCGACCCGTTCTTCGTGCTGGCCACCCAGAACCCGATCGAGCAGGAGGGCACGTATCCCCTGCCCGAGGCCCAGCTCGACCGGTTCATGCTCGAGCTGCGGGTGGCCTACCCCAGCCGGGCGGAGGAGGAAGCCATCGTCGAGCAGACCACCGGCATCGCGCGGGCGCCGCTGCAGCCGGCGCTGGACGCGGCCCAGGTGCTGGCGATGCAGTCGCTGGTGCGGCGGATCCCGGTGGGCCGGACCCTGATCCGGGCGGCCGTGACGCTGGCGCGGATGACCCGGCCCACCGACGCCGAATCGCCGGCCTTCATCCGGGAGTACGTGGACTGGGGCGCCGGACCCCGGGCGTCGCAATACCTCGTGCTCGGGGCCAAGGCCCGGGCGGCGATGGCCGGCCGGCCGATGGCCGACCTGGAC
>JBBRGH010000246.1:0-5346 GCA_038240915.1 Gemmatimonadales bacterium
CGGGCTGGAGCAGCAGCGCCTGCCGCAGCCGGTCGGTGGCGTCGTCGAGCAGCTCCTCCTGCCGCGATGTGTCGGAGCGCGCCGCCAGCAGGCCGACCAGCCCCAGGTTGTAGAGCGCCCGGTAGCGGAGCCCGGGGTCGAGCGACTTGGTCGCCTCCGTCAGCGCCCCTCGCGCCACCTCCAGCCGCCCGGCCTGCAGCGCGGCGGTGCCGGCGTTGTAGAAGGCGGTGTCCTTGGCCTGGCCCGCGCCCGCCTCCTTGAGGAACTCGGCCGCGGCGCGCGTCGGATCCCCGGCGGCGAGCGCGCGGCCGCCGGCGGTGGGGCGCTGCGCCTCGGCTCCCGGGGTCAGGAGCAGGAGCCCGGCGAGCCCGATCAGGGCGGGCCCCGGCCGGGCGATGGTGTACCCCAGCAGCAGCAGCGCGGCCACCAGCCCGGGAATCCATCCCCGCGGCACCAGGTCCGCGGTCCGGGTGGCCGAAGTGGGGCTCCGCTTCATCGCGGCCACCAGGTCGCGCACCGCGCCCGCCTGGTCAGGCGCCTCGCTCGGCACCAGCGTGCCCTCGGCGGCGTCGACGACCGCGCGCAGGATGTCGTCGCGCCGCTGGGTCTGGATCACCGAGCCGTCCTCGTCGCGCTTGTACTCGACCAGCGTCCCCGCGGAATCTCGGACCGGGATGCGGGTCGGCGCCGCGCCGCCTTCGGCCACCATGATCAGCCGGACCCCCGCCTGCTTGAGCGTCTCGGCCGCGCGCACCACGTCGGTCAGGGTATCGTGGGACTCACCGTCGGTGAACACGACGAGGACCCGGTCGGCCGGATCGTTGGTGGCCCCCAGGAGCTGGCTGCCCTGCACCAGCACGCTCGACAGATTGGTGCCGCCCTCGCTGGCGAGATCGGGATCGAGCGCGTCCAGATAGAGCCGGATGGCGCCGCCGTCCACCGTGAGCGGCGCCAGGATGTAGCTCCGGCCCGCAAAGGCGATCAGCCCGAGGCGGTCGCCCTCGAGATCCTGGATCAGCCGGCGAGCCTCCCGGATCGACCGCTGCAGCCGGTTGGGCGAGGCGTCTTCGGCCAGCATGGACCGGCTGATGTCCATCGCGAAGACCAGGCTGAGCGCCCGGCTCTCGGTCCGGACCTCGGTCCGTCCCCAGCGCGGTCCCGCGAGCGCGACCACCGCCGCCAGGCCTACCAGGCCGAGCACCAGCGGTGCCCAGCGACCCCGCGCGCGCGCCAGCCGGCCGAGCGACGGCGACCAGCGCCGCGCCAGCCGGATCCGGCGACCGCGGCCGAGCCAGGCCGCAAAGCCCAGCGCCAGGCCCAGTACCGGCGCCAGGATCAGCAGCATCGGCGCGTCGAACATCATGGGACGCGGACCACCAGCGTGCTGCCGAGGACCAGCTCGAGGGCCAGCGCCGTAAGGCCCAGCAGCACCAGCGGCCGGGTGGCCTCTTCGTAGGTGGTGTAGCGGGTCACCTGGATCGGCGTCTTTTCCAGCGCGTCGATCTGCCGGAAGATGCGGCTCAGCGCCTCGCTGTCGCGGGCCCGGAAGTAGCGGCCGCCGGTCTTGGCGGCGATCTCCCGCAGCAGCGGCTCGTCGATCCGGACCGGCAGCAGCTCGTAGCGGAAACCGCCCAGTCCGCGCCCGGTCGGAATCGGGGCCTCGCCGATGGTGCCGACGCCGATGGTGTAGACCTTGATGCCGTACGCCGCCGCGGTCGCCGCCGCCGTCCGCGGGTCGATCAGCCCGCGGTTGTTCTCACCGTCGGTGAGCAGCAGCACCACCTTCGATTTGTCGGTGGCCCGGCGCAGCCGGTTGACCGCGGTGGCGAGCCCGCTGCCGATGGCCGTGCCGTCCTCCAGGCTGCCGATCTTGAGATCCATGACGGCCTGCTCCACGACCTCGTAGTCGAGGGTGACTGGCACCTGGGTCAGCGCCTCCCCGGCGAAGGCCACCAGGCCGATCCGGTCGGCGGTGCGGCCGCGGATAAAGGCGACCGCCTGATTCTTCGCCACCGCCAGCCGGTTGGAGGGCGCGAAGTCCTCGGCCAGCATGCTGCTGGAGATGTCGATCGTGATCACGATCGCGATGCCTTCCTGCTTGATCTCGACCGTGTCGCCGCCGATCCTGGGGCCGGCCCCGGCCACGATGAACGCGGCGATGCTGAGCGCCCGGAATGCCGGCGGGAGCGCCACCCACCAGCGGCTCGCGCTCACCGCCGCGGGAATCGAGACGTCGCTGAAGCGCGCGGCGGGCACCTCGCCCCGGCGCCGCCGCCACCACCAGACGGCCAGCCCGAGCAACAGCAGCAGCAGCCACGGGCGGGCGAAGCTCATGCGGCCGGCTCCGGCACCAGCCGCGGCCCCAGCTCATCCACCCAGCGCGCCAGCCCGACCGCGTCGGGAAAGGTTGTATCGCCGAAGCGGGCCTCGTCGAGCGAGCGGAGCACGTCGCCCAGCTCGGTGAGGGGCCAGTCGGCCCGGCATGCCACCGCCTGCAGCAGCGACGCGGTGTCGAGGCCGGGGTGCGCGGATGGCATCCGCGCGGCGATCAGGCTGCGGAGCCGGGCCGTCGCCACCGACGCGACGGCCCGGCTCTCGCCCGCATCGGCCCAGCGATCGAGCGGCGCCTCGTCCGGCCCCGGGTGGGGCAGGGCCGGCCGCGGCCGCGGCCTCCCCCGTCTCCGCCACCACCAGTGGATCGGGGCCAGCAGCAGGGCCGACCCCGCGAGCAGCACCAGCAGCGGCAGCAGGGTCGCGCTGGTGCGTGGGACGAAGTCAGCGCGTGGCTGCGGCGCGAGGGCCGAGTCGGCCGGGACGGGGGGGAGCACGCTCGCGATCTGCACCGTGACCGGGAACGGCGGCAACGAGTCGATCGGCCCACCGGCCCGGAGCAGCAGCGGCCCGGGCAGCTCGATCGTGAGCGGGCCCGCCTTCCAGACCACGATCGGGTAGGCCACGTTCGCCGAATCGCCGTGGGAGGTCACCACCGGAGCCCCCAGCCGTTCGATCGGGTCGGGCGCGTCCCAGTCGGCCGGGCGGAGCGACGCGCCGGCCGGCACGGCTACCGTGCGGGCGACCCAGATGGTATCGCCCACCGTGGGCGCGCGCGTCTGCGCCGGTGCGTCGCTCATCCGCGGTTGATGCGCCGGGCCCGCGCGGCGAACGCCCGCCGGAGCGGAAACGCGTACGGCACGTCGGTCTCCAGATGGACCTGGTCGGCGCCCGCCGCGGTCAGCGTCCGGCTCCGCTCCTCGCGCCGCGCCCGGCTCAGCTCGCTCACCCGCACCCGCACGTCGCGGCTGCCCGTGTCCACCAGCACCCGCCGCCCCGATTCGGCGTCCTGCATTTCGATCCAGCCGGACTCGGGCAGCTCGTGCTCGCGGGGATCGCCCACCGTGATCGCGACCAGCTCGTGCCGCGCCGCCAGCCGGCGGAGCGGCCGCTCCCAGCCCTCGGCGATGAAGTCGGACAGCACCACCACGAGGCTCCGGTGCCGGAGCAGCCGGCTGGCGTAGGACAGACTCGCGGCCAGGTTGGTGCGCCGGCCGGCCGGCTCGAACGCGACCAGGTCGCGGATGACCCGAAGGGCATGGCGCCGGCCCTTGCGGGGCGGAATGACGCGTTCGACTTCGTCGGCGAAGAGCAGCGCGCCCACCCGGTCGTTCTGCCGCGCCGCCGCCAGGGCCAGCACCGCCGCTACCTCGACCGCGAGCGAGCCCTTGGTCAGCGGCTCGCCGAAGCGGGTCGAGCCCGACTGATCCACCAGCAGCATGAGCGTGAGCTCGCGCTCCTCGGTGAAGGTCTTGACGAACGGACTCCCCAGGCGGGCCGAGACGTTCCAGTCGATCGAGCGGAAATCGTCCCCCGCCTCGTAGGCGCGCACCTCGGCGAACTCCATGCCCTGGCCGCGGAAGACTGAGCGGTACTCGCCGGCGAAGAGCGAGCCCACCAGGGCCCGGGTGCGGAGCTCGATGCCCTTGACCTGCTTCAGAATTTCCGGGGTTACGGCCGACATGGTAGGCGGCTACGGCACCCGCAGGGCGGCGAGCACCTTGGTCACGACGTCGTCGCTGGTGACGTCCTCCGCCTCGGCCTCGAAGGTGAGGACGATCCGGTGGCGGAGCACGTCGGGCGCCAGCGCCCGGACGTCCTCCGGCACCACGTAGGCCCGCCCGCGGAGGAACGCGTGCGCCCGGGCCGCCTGGGCCAGCGCGATCGAGGCCCGGGGCGAGCCGCCGAAGGCGATCAGCGGCTTGAGCTCGGCCAGCCCCACGCTGCCCGGGTCGCGGGTGGCCCGCACCAGGTCCACGATGTAGTCCACCACCTTCTGGTCCATGTACAGCTCGGCGATCGCCGCCCGCGCGGCGAGGATCGAGGCCGGGTCGAGCAGCCGCTCGACGGTGATCTCCTGGCCGCCGCTCATCCGGAGCAGAATTTCCTTTTCCTCGTCGCGGGTCGGATAGCCCACCCGGACCTTGAGCATGAACCGGTCGAGCTGGGCTTCGGGCAGCGGATAGGTGCCCTCGTTCTCGATCGGGTTCTGGGTGGCCAGCACCATGAACGGCTCCTCCAGCCGGTAGGTGGTGCCGCCGATGGTGACCTGGTGCTCCTGCATCGCCTCGAGCAGGGCGGCCTGGACCTTGGCCGGAGCCCGGTTGATCTCGTCGGCCAGGATGATCTGGGCGAAGAGCGGCCCCCGCTTCACGTGGAATTCCTGCGACTTCTGGTCGTAGACCATGGTGCCGATGACGTCGGCCGGCAGCAGATCGGGCGTGAACTGGATCCGGGAGAACGAGGCGTGGATGATCTCCGCCAGGGTCCGGACCGCGAACGTCTTGGCCAGCCCGGGCACGCCCTCGAGCAGGATGTGGCCGCCGGTGAGCAGCCCCACCAGCAGCCGCTCGATCATGGCGTCCTGCCCCACGATCCGGCGGGAGACTTCCTTGAGGATGCGCTGCACGGGCAGCGTCTCGGCCGGCTTGTCGGTCAGCTTCGGCGCGCTCACGCTGGCTGGCTCCTGAGGAGTGGATGCGGGAAAGATAGTCAGGGCCTGGAGGTCGACAGGGTGTGGACGGTCGCGCCGAGCCCCTCCCCTGACGGTGGCGGCGGGCCGGCGGGTTTCAGGCTCAGCCCTCGTCCGGGTCCATTCGGATCGCCTTGTAGAGGGCCGCCTCCTCCTTCGGCGTCAGCGGCCGGTAGCGCCCCGAGGCGAGGTCACCCAGCCGGACCGGCCCGTAGGACAGCCGGGCCAGCCGGTCCACCTTGAGTCCCATGGCCTCGGCCCAGCGGCGGACGATCCGGTTCCGGCCTTCGGTGAGGGTCACGTCGAGGATGCTCCGCCCCTCC
>JBBRGH010000247.1:0-5329 GCA_038240915.1 Gemmatimonadales bacterium
GGCGGCCCGTCGGTGTACTTCGTGGACACCGGCAACCTCAACGCCCGCTGCGGGACTGAGGCGTGCGACCTGTACGGCTCGATCTACCGCATCGACCTCGACCCGGCCGACCCGACCCAGAACGCCCGGCTGGTGCTGCTGGCCCGCTCCCGCGGCGTAGCCGCCGGGGACTGGGCCTCGCCCGACAACATCGCGGTGAGCGGTCAGAGCCTGATGCTCCAGGAGGATCCGGCCTCCGCCGCCTTCTACCGCCCCGAGCGGATCTGGAACTTCCGGGTCGGCCCCGACGGGAGCCTCGGCGCGCCCCGCGCGGTCGTCGAGCTCGAGACCCAGAAGTTCACCGGCAACGTCTGCTCGGACGCGGCCGGCACCTGCTGGGAATCGAGCGGGATCATCGACGCCTCCGAATGGCTCGGCGCGGGCACCTGGCTGTTCGACGTGCAGGCGCACACGTTGCCGTTCACCTATCAGGACGGGGCGACGACGGTGAGCCTGAGCAAGGAGGGCGGCCAGCTGCTGTACCTGCGTCTCCCGGGCAGCTGAGCCGGGGGCCGGGCATGCGCCGCCTGGGAGCGACGCTCGCGTTGCTCCTCGCTGCGCTCGGCCTGCTCCTCGCCTGGGGCAGGCCGCTTCCCCGCGCCCGGTCCGGATCCACTCCACCGGCGCCGCCCGCGGCGTCCCTCCTCGCGGCGGGCTATCGCTCCGGGATCGATTCCCTGGCCGCCGCGGTCCGGGCGCTGGGCGATCTGCCCCCGGGGGCGACCGGGGCCGACCGGCAAGCCGCGTTCCGCCGGGCCCGCGAGTGCTATAAGCGCGTCGAATACCTGCTCACCGACCTGCTGCCTGATGCGGAGATCAGCCTGAACGGCCCTCCGCTCCCGCGCCCCGACGAAACGACCGCCGGGGTGGAGTGGCCGCCCAGCGGCCTCCAGGTCATCGAAAGCGCCCTCTTCCCCACCGTGCGCCCGGGCGCCGCCGGCCTGATCGCCGGACAGGTGCGCCTGATGGCGCCAACCCTGGCGGCGCTCCGCCACGTCCGATTCCCTGCTGCCGCCGACACCCGCTTCTTCGACGCGGTCCGCCGCGAGCTGGCCCGGGTCAGCGCCCTCGGCCTTGCCGGCTATGACGCCACCGTTTCCGGCGACGGCCTCGTCGAATCCGCCGAGGCGCTGCGCGGGACCCGCGCCGGACTGACGGCCTACCGGCCACCGCTGGATCACCCTGCCCGGCCCGACTGGGACGAGCTGGACCGGCGAATGGCCTCGGCGATCGCCGCGCTCGCGCAGGCCCCCTCGTTCGACCGGTTCGACCGCCTCCGGTTCATCGCGGGGTTCGCCAACCCGGCCGCCGTCGCGCTGAGCGGGTTGCAGCGGCAGCTGGGGATCCCGCGCGCGGGCGCGCCCGGCGCGTGGACCATGACGGCCAGTACTCTCTTCGAGACGGGCGCGCTCGATCCGCTCTCCTACGCGCCATCGGATGCGACCGCCCTGCCGAGCGGCGTCGCATCGTTGGGCCGGAGCCTGTTCTTCGACCTCCGGCTCTCCCGCGGTTCCCGGCGGTCGTGCGCCACCTGCCATCAGCCCGGGCAGGCATTCGCCGACGGCCTGCCCCGGGCGCGGGTGGTCCCGGGGCCCGGTCACGTCCGCAACACGCCCACCCTGCTGAATGCGGCGCTGCAGCCCGTCCAGTTCGCCGACGCGCGGGCGCGGGCCCTCGAAGACCAGGCGGCGGCGGTGCTGGCCAACCCTCGGGAGATGCACCTGCCGGTGGACTCGGCCGCCGCGTTCCTCCGGGCCGACCAGGCGCTGGCCGCCCGCTTCGCCGCCGTCTATGGCGGCTCGCCGTCCGCCGCGATCACGCCGCGGCGGATTCAGCTCGCGCTGGCGGCCTTCGTCCGATCCCTCGTGGCACTCGACTCGCGCTTCGATCGCGCGGTACGGGGCGACTCCACGGTCCTCACGTCGCAGGAGCGAGTCGGCTTCACGGTTTTCATGGGCAAGGGCGCCTGCGCCACCTGCCATTTCCTGCCGACCTTCGGCGGCTCGCTTCCGCCCCACCTGCTTGAGTCGGAGCCGGAGGTCATCGGCGTGCCATCGCGCGCCGTGAGGAGGTGCGCCCTGGTGGATCCCGATCCGGGCGTGGCGGGATTCGATCATGCCGAGATCCACCGCCATGCCTTCAAGACGCCTTCGCTACGCAACGTGGCGCTGACGTCGCCGTACATGCACAACGGGGTCTACCGCACGCTGGAACAAGTGGTGGACTTCTACGACCGCGGGGGCGGCGCCGGGATCGGGATCGCGCTGCCGAATCAGACGCTCTCGGACAGGCCGCTGCACCTCAGCCGGGACGAAGGCCGCGCGCTGATCGCCTTCCTGCGGACGCTGACGGACTCGTCGCTGGTGTCTCGGTAGCGCGCGCCCGGCCTCGACCGCCCCGCCACCCTCACCGCAGACTGTCCGCCGCCCGTCGGACAGCCTCCCAGGCAGCGGCCACGTGCTCCCGCTCCGTCGCCCGCTGGCCCACCACCAGCCGAATGGCGTAGCGTCCGTCCAGCCGGGTGTGGGTCAGGTAGCGCTCACGTCCGGCGTTGATCGTGGCCAGCAGCCGGGCGTTGAGGCCGTCGAGCTCCTCCTCGGTCCGGCCCGCGGGCCGCCAGCGGAAGCAGACCAGCCCGAACGGCACCGGCGCCAGCAACTCGAAGTCGGGCTCGCCCTCCACCCGTCGGGCAAACTCCCGCGCCAGCGCCACGTGCCTCCGGATGATCAGGCGGAGGCCTTCCACCCCGTAGCTCCGGATGACGAACCACAGCTTGAGCGCGCGGAACCGGCGGCCAAGCTGGATGCCCCAGTCGCGGAAGTTGACGACTTCGGCGTCGTAGGCGGTGCGGAGGTACTCGGGCGTCGCCTGGAAGGTGGACAGCAGCGCCGAGGGGTCGCGGACGAAGTAGGCGGAGCAGTCGAAGTTGGTGAGCAGCCATTTGTGGGGATTGAGCACGAGGCTGTCGGCCAGCTCCATCCCGGCGAACAGGGGACGGATCTCCGGCACGATCGCGGCGGCCCCTGCGTAGGCCGCGTCCACGTGGAGCCAGGCGCCGTGCCGCCGGCAGAGCTCGGCGATCGGCACCAGCGGATCGATCGCGGTGGAGGAGGTGGTGCCCACCGTCGCTACCACGCAGGCCGGCCGGCGTCCCGCCGCCCGGTCGGCCTCCAGCGCGCGGGCCAGCGCGTCGGGGCGCAGCGCGAACGCCTCGTCGGTCTCGATCGAGCGCAGCTGCTCCAGGCCGTATCCCGCCAGCTTGACCGCCTTGTCGATCGATGAGTGCGCTTCGCGCGAGGCATAGACGGTGAGTGGCGCCCCTGCCGCGGCGAGCCCCACCCGCCCCGCTTCGCCCCCGGTGGCCCGCTCCCGGGCGCTGAGCAGCGCGACCAGGGTCGCGGTCGAGGCCGTGTCCTGGATGACGCCGACCCAGCCGGACGGCAGGTCCAGCATCTGCCGCAGCCAGTCCATCACCACCTGCTCCAGCTCGGTGGCGGCGGGCGAGGTGACCCACGACATCCCCTGCGCCCCCATCGTCGCGGTGAGCATCTCGCCCAGGATGGACGGCGGGCTGTTGTTGCAGGGGAAGTAGGCGAACCAGCCGGGATGGTTCCAGTGCGTCATCCCCGGCACGATCACCCGTCGGAAGTCGTCGAACAGGGCGCCGAACGGCTCGCCGTCGAGTGGCGGGGCGGCGGGGATCTGGCGGCGGATGTCGCCCGGGCTGACCGCGGGCGTGATGGGCATGCTACCCACGTCCCGCAGGTAATCGGCCATCCACTCCACCAGCTCGTGCGCGTGGCGGCGAAACTCGTCAGGGTCCATGGGGCAAAGCGAACGCCGCCCGGAGGCGGCGTCAAGGCGGAATCCGCTTCATCCGAGGTCCTCGTGCCGATGCCCCGCCCGGACGCGCCCCGCGGCCTCGGGTGGATGATCGTGGCCCAGGGCTGCTTCGCGGTGATGAACGTGTGCACCCGGCTGGGACGCCGGCACCTGCCGTGGCTCTCGGCGGCGGGGGCGCCCAGCTGGCGCTGACGCGCGCCTTGCCCTGCAGCGCGCCGCGCCGGTGACGGCGATCTCGAACCTCGGCGTCGTCTTCACCGATCTGCTCGCGATCCCGCTGTTCGGCGATCTGCCCACCGCCTGGCAGCTGGGCGGTGCGGGACTGGTGCTCGCCGCCACGCTGCTGCTGGCCTCCGACGGCGGTGCCATCGGCGGAGTGCGGTAGCGGCGGAGCGCACTAGATTGGTATCCATGGGCCCCACCCTGACCGTTCCCGGACTGAGCTACGATCCCGAAGCCGCCTGCCGCCACCTCACCGCGGCCGATCCGCGGCTGGCGGAGGTCATTGCCCGAACCGGCGCCTTCACCATGCGGCCTGTCCATACCCAGAGCCTGTTCGCGGCGCTGCTCGAGTCCATCGTCTACCAGCAGCTCTCGGGCAGGGCGGCGGCCACGATTCTCGGTCGGGTGCTGCGGCTCTATCGCCCCCGCCGGTGCCCGCGGCCGCAGGACATCCTCGACACCCCCCCCGAGCAGCTCCGCGCGGCGGGGCTGTCGGCGGCCAAGACGCTGGCGATCCGCGACCTGGCCGCCCGCACCCTGGACGGCACCGTGCCGCGTATGGCCCAGGTGCGGCGGATGGCGGACGAGGAGATCATCGAGCGACTGACCACCGTGCGCGGCGTCGGACGCTGGACGGTCGAGATGCTGCTGCTGTTCCGGCTCGGGCGCCCCGACGTCCTGCCGCTGGGTGATCTGGGGATCCGCAAGGGCTTCGCCCGGGCCATCAACCCCCGTGGGCTGGCGAACCCGGCCGTGCTCGGCCGTCGGGCCGAGCGGTGGCGGCCGTATCGCTCGGTGGCCAGCTGGTATCTCTGGCGCGCGCTCGACGACGCGCCAGGCGACTGATCTGAAGGGAGCACACCCGATGACCCACCCGACGCCGCCCCCGGCGCTCTCCGCGCACGACCCGAGCCTCCGGACGGTCGAGATGCTGTGCGACCGGCTCGGCGCACTGGGCCTTCCCATCGGCGCCGACACCTCGCGCGACATCCTTCGCGCCGTTCTCGCGATCGAGGGGCCGCGGATGGAGGCGCGGGTCCGCGACGCGCTGCAGACCTCGCTCGAGACCGTCCGGGTGGCGGCCCAATCTGCGCTCGGCGTGCTCACCAGCACCGCCCCGGTCCTGTCCCACGGCCCCGCGCCGGGGCCGAACTATCCCGTGCTCGACCCGCCTCCCAAGCGGTCAAGCCCGTCGGCCACGCCGCGTCCGGCGCCGACAAGGCGT
>JBBRGH010000248.1:0-5262 GCA_038240915.1 Gemmatimonadales bacterium
GCCAGTCACCCCGAACGCGACGAAGGGGCCATGACCCGAGTCATGGCCCCTTCGCCGCGTTCGAGTGGCGAGCATCGCTTCCGGTCCGAAATTACTCCGCTCTGAGCGACTGACTCACCGGGTAGAGCACCCGCCGCACCAGCCGATCCGCCATCTCCTTCACCACCCGGCGGTCCTCGTCCGACAGCGCCTCCAGCCGAGCCAGGGCCCAGGCAGCCTCCTGCTCCGCGACCTCCGCGCCCAGCCGGTGCAGCTCCGCCAGGCGTGGGGCCGCGGCCCGGCCCCGGAGCCGCTGATCGAGCCGCTCGATCTCCTCGTCCAGCACCCGCTGAGCGTCGTCGAGCGCGGCACCCGGGGTACCGGCAGCCGGGCAGCAGAGGCGCTGGAGGTCATCGAGGTCGAACAGCCGCACACCCGGAACCGCGCGCGCTTGGGGCTGCACGTTGCGCGGCACGGACAGGTCCATCACCACGAGCCCCGCCTCGCCGCCCGCGGCCGCCGCCAGCGTGGCGGCGGTGAGCACCGGCCGGGACGCCCCTGTGGCCACGAACACCAGCGCCGCCCGGGCCAGCAGGTCGGGCAGCGCCTCCCAGGCGTGCGCTTTAGCGCCCCAGGCCGACGCGAGCGCCGCGGCCCGGGCAGGGCTCCGGTTCACCAGCGACACGCGGGTCACCCGCTGCAGGTAGAGCGACCGGAGCACGCCCTCTGCCGCCTCGCCCGCGCCCAGCACCACCACGGATCGATCCCCGATCCCGTCGGTCCAGCCTCGAGCCGCAAGCTCGACCGCCGCGGAGCTGACCGAGGCCGGGTGGCGGCCGAGCAAGGTCTCGTGCCGGATCCGCCGGCCGGTGGTGAGCGCCGCGGAGAAGATCAGGTCCATGTCGCGGGTGGTGGTCCCCGCCGCCCGCGCCGCATCGTAGGCCCGCCGCACCTGACCCAGGATCTCGCTCTCGCCCAGGATCTGGGAGTCGAGTCCGGCCGTGACCGTGAAGAGATGGCGCACCGCATCGCCGCCGTCGAGCCGGGTCGGCCGCTCGGCGAGCGTCACCTGGCGCTCGCAGGCCAGCTCGTGAAACCGGGCCTCATGGTCATGCGATCCCGACCAGTAGAGCTCGCAGCGATTGCAGGTGGAGAGCACCAACGCCGACCGGCCGGCGGCGCGTTCGCGCCCCAGCAGTTCATCCAACTCGGCGCGGGTGAGGGCGAATTGCTCCCGCACCCCGACCGACGCGGTATGATGGCTGACGCCAACGACATGGAAGGAGGGAGGGGGAGGCACGTCCGAACGCTACACGGCACCGGCGAGGAGGACAATACGCATCCGTCCGGAGGGACGTCCGTAAAACTACGGAGTCCTTGAAAACCTCAGAGCTGCGCCCGCAGCAACCCCGCGAGCCGGTCCTGGGCCCGCTCCCGCCAGGGCCTCGCTTGCCAGGCCTCCAGGGTGATCCGCCGCGAGCGGGACTTGTCCCGCTCGAACTCGCGCACCTGGCTCGAGGCGAACTCACTGTTCATGATGTTCAGGTTGGCCTCGTCGTTCAGCCGGAAGGAGCGGGTGTCGAAGTTGGTCGAGCCGACCGAGACCCAGCAGTCGTCCACCACCATCACCTTGGTGTGGTACATCGTGGGCTGATACTCGTGGATCGCCACGCCGGCCTCGAGCAAGGGGCCCCAGCGGCCGCGCGAGGCCTGGCGGACCAGTTGGGTGTCGGTGTGCTGGCCGGGCACGATGATCTCGACCTGCACCCCGCGCCGCTGCGCCGAGACCAGCATCCGGACCGAGAGCCTGTCGGGAACGAAGTAGGCGCTGGCCAGGCGGATGCTTCGCGCCGCCGCCGCGATCGACAGCAGATACATCAGCCGCACACTCTCGCTGCCGCCGTTGGACGAGCTCTGGAACACCTGGGCCACGTGCCGCCCGGCCGGCTCGAGGTCGGGAAAGTAGTTCTCGCCGTGGAGCACCTCGGAGCGGGTCTCGATCCAGTTGTCCATGAAAGCGGACTGCATCTGCGCCACGGCCGGACCCTCGATCCGGAAGTGCGAGTCCCGCCAGTGGTCAGGATTTTCGGCGTCGCCCTGCCAGTTGTCCGCGATGCCCACCCCGCCGGTGAAACCGATCCGGCCGTCCACGACCAGCAGCTTCCGATGGGTCCGGTTGTTGAGACGGCCGAGTGTGTACCACCGGAGCGGGTGATACCTCACCACCAGTACGCCGGCCCGCTCCATCTCCGCGATCATCGAGGCGTCCATCTTCCCCGCGCCCACCCAGTCCACCAGCAGGTGGACCATCACGCCCGCCCGGGCCCGTTCCGACAGCGCCTGGGCGAACTCCCGGCCGATCGCACCGGACCAGTAGATGTAGGTCTCGAAGTTGACGGTCGCGCGGGCGCCCCTGATCGCCCCGAGCATGGCAGGAAAAATCTCCACGCCGTTGATCAGCGGAGTGACGTGGTTCCCCGGCAACAGCGACGGACCCAGGAGCGAGCCCATGGTCCGGACGAATTGGGAATCACCCACCGCGTAGCAGTGCTCGATTTCCTGCTCCACCGTGCGACCGGGCGCGATCAAATTTAGGCCGAGCAGCACGGCCACCACGGTGACGCCGACGGCACCCGTGATCCACCACCCCATAGGATGTGCCTTTGGTTGTGGTCGTGAGCGGGGTCAGCGGCGAAAAAGGGCCCCCCGGACTGGCGCCGGGGGGCTCTGGGACCAGCCTGTAGCACCCCACCTAATGGTACGGGTTTTCGGGGGAAACGGCTGTGCCGTGGCTCACGTTGCCGGGAACTCCCTGGGCTGGCGTCCTGCGGGCCGCTGGTGATGAGCAAGTCAGGGAATCGGCCATCCTAGTGAAGCAGGGTGATGGGCCGGGCTCGGTTGAGGACGATCATCGCATCCACCGCCTGGCGGATCGGAAAGCGGGACGGCCAGAACTCGAGCCCGTACCCCTCCTGTTCCACGTCGTACAGCGGCTCGCGCACCACGTCGCTGGTGCTGTCGAGGGCCACGGCGAAGTCGGCTCCCTGACCGCCGGGCGAGAGATAGTCCAGCATCCGGGTCGCGCCGTGGCCGTCGTCCTGCAGCGCATCGGTGAGCACAGTGTAGATCGGATAACCCTCCTCGGCCAGATATCCGGCGAACCAGTGGTCGAACCGGTCGTGCACCGCGCCGAGCGCCACCTGGGCTCCGACCGTCTTGAGCCCGTGATAGCCGCCCATGAACGCCAACACCCGCCAATCGGGGTGGGCATCGAGCACCTTCCGAAAGGCCGCCGCCATCCACACGTCCCGGTTGGCGAACCCACCGGTGGCCATGTGCTTGGTCAGTGGCGAGATGGGCCAGCCGCGGATGTCCGCCGCCAGGACGTGCACCGGCCGGTCGGGATGGGCCGCGTTCCAGCCGTAGACCGCGCGATAGATGTCGAGGTACTCGGCGCTCACGCCCCAGTGGGACCGGAGCGTCCGCGGATGGTCGAGCAGGATGGTGGTGTCCTCCGGCACGGAGGTCAGATAGCGATCGATCGCCTCCTGCTGCTCCGACGCCACCTCCAGCGCCAGCAGATCGATTCCGGCATCGGCCGACTGCTCGCGGATCAGCCGGGCCACCAGCAGCTTGGGCTCGGCCAGCGGATGGATGTCGCCCAGGAAGACGAGGTGATGAGTCGCGAGCGCGGACTGGAGGAACTCGAAGGGCGGCGTGGCCTGGGCCGCGAGGGGGGCGACCGCGAGCAGCAGCAGGGCGGGCAGGGCGAGGCGGCGCATAGGGAGAGATAAACCCGGGCCGGCAGGAAAGGTCCAGCGGCTCCGGCGGCGGGCCGCTACCGGCGGAACAGCCGTCCGAATACCCCGGTGGTGGTGACGCTTTCGAACCCGTGCGCCAGCTCCTCCATCGACTGGAACCGCTCGGCCGGATCCACGATCAGGCACCGGGCGATGATCGCCTCGAGCTTGACCGGCAGCTCGGCCCGGAGATCCCGCAACTTCGTGGGCGACCCGCGCAGCCGGGCGATCATCGTCTCCTGGGCCGACTTGCCGGCGAACGGCAGCTGCCCGGTGAACAGCTCGAAGGCGAGGATGGCGAGCGCGTACACGTCGCTCCGGCCGTCCAGCGGCTTGCCGCGGATCTGCTCCGGGCTCATGAACTCCGGCGTGCCGAGCACGATGCCGGTGGCGGTCAGCTTCGCCACCTCGGGGCCGGCGCGGCGCTCTTTCGCCAGCCCGAAATCCATCACCACCGCGCGGAAGCGGGGCTCGCCCTCCGGCCCGGTTTGGCTGCCGTCCGGCACCAGCATGATATTCTCGGGCTTGAGATCGCGATGGATGATATGCAGCTCGTGGGCGTGCTGGAGTCCGTGGCACATCTGCACGAGCAGGGGAATACCCTCGGCCAGCGAGATCGGACCGCGCCGGGTCTCGTGCTCGCTGAGCGGCTCACCCTCGAGGTGGGGCATCACCAGGTAGATCATCCCGTCCGCCTCGCCCATCCGGAGGATGGGACAGACGTTGGGGTGATCCAGCCGGGTGGCGATGTTGGCCTCCCGCCGGAGGCGCTCGACGGCGGCGGGATCGCGGGAGAGCCGGGGCAGCAGGATCTTGACCGCGATGGTGGCGTTGGTCTGGACGTCCAGCGCCCGGTACACGTAGGACATCCCGCCCTCGCCCAGCCGGCGTCCCACCTGATAGCGCCGGTCGAGCAGCTTGCCGCTCAAGGTCGCGCAGCGGTCGAGCTCCTCGTGGGTGACCGCATATTCCTCGGTGTGGACTCCGCTCAGCGGGGCAGCCGGCGGGCGGCCCGGCGGCGGGGCGAAGCTCGCCGTGGACTCGGTCTCCACCAGCGGCGAGCCGTCCTTGACGCAGTACCGCGCCGGGACCGGATAGGTGGCCTGGCAGCGGGGACACCGCCGGGTGCTCAATCGCGGAACCGGTTCCGGCCGTCACTCTTGGCACGGTAGAGGTGGTTGTCGGCCAGGCGGAGCAGGGACTCGCCGTCGGTCACCCGCTCGCCGGGGTACGACGCGATCCCGATGCTGATGGTCACCCGCACCGGCTTGCCCGATTCGCCGAAGTCGTGGGTGGCCACACGGCGCAGAATACGCTCGGCGAAATTGCGTGATTCGGCAGCGGTGGTCTCCGGCAGCAGGGCCACGAATTCCTCCCCGCCGTAGCGGGCCACGATGTCCACCGACCGCTGCTCGCGCTTGAGCAGGTTGGCCAGCTGCTTGAGCACCCGGTCGCCCACCAGATGGCCGTGGGTATCGTTGAT
>JBBRGH010000249.1:0-5260 GCA_038240915.1 Gemmatimonadales bacterium
CGGATCCAGCCCGACTTGTCCACCACGAAGGCCACCGTGAGCCCCGCGGCCAGGCCCACCGCCGTGCCCACCCCGCCGATGACCGCCCCCTGGAGCAGGAAGACCCGGGCCACCGCGGGCGAGGTGAGCCCCATGGCGCGGAGGATGCCGATTTCGCGGGTCTTGTCGGCCACCACCATCGTGAGGGTGCCGACGATGTTGAACGCCGCCACCACCATGATGAAGAAGATAATCAGTCCCATGGCCAGCTTCTCCAGCTGGAGCGCGCTGAAGAGGCTGGCGTTCTGGGTCTGCCAGTCGAGCGAGCGGTAGGGGTAGCCCAGCCGGTGCTCGAGCTGCTGGCCGATCTCGGGCGCGCGGTCGGGATCGTCCACCCGCACGGCGATGCCGGAGACGGCGTCGCCCAGGCCGGTGAACTGCTGGGCCAACTCCCGCTTCACCACCACGAATTGGTTGTCGTATTGAAACATGCCGGTGTCGAACAACCCGGTCACCTCGAAGCGCCAGAAGCGCGGGACGGCCACGCCGAGGGCCGGATTCACCTTGGCCTGGGTGACGGGCACCAGTGTCACCACGTCGCCCGGGTAGACGGACAGCCGGTTGGCCAGCCGCGCGCCCAGCAGGATGCCGCCGTCCACGTTGGGCTTGGTGGTGCGGAAAGACAGGTCGCCCTGCTGGATCGACTGCGGCAGCGAGGTGACCGAGTGAGCCCCGGTGTCGGCATCGAACCCGACCAGGTTGACGCCTTCGCCGTAGTCCTGCCCCGCGGTGATACCGGCCTGGCTGATGACCTCGGGGGCGGCGGCCACCACCCCCGGCTGTTTCCGGATGATCTGCAGCACCGACCGCCAGTCGTCCATCCGGAGGCCGGCCCCGAAGGTCAGCACCCGCAGATGGGGATTGGCGACCAGGATCCGCTGGCGCAGATCGTTCCGGAGGCCGTTCATCACCCCCAGCACCACGATCAGGGCCAGGACGCCGACGGCGACGCCGCCGGTCGAGATCACCGTGCTGAGCGAGGCGGCGCTCGAGCTCCGGCGGCTCCGGAGGTAGCGCCGCGCCAGCCGCCACTCGAGCGAGGAGGGCAGCCGGAAGATCGACCGGAGATCGGTGCGGTCGCCGGCGGGATCGGTGGCCACCTACGCCTCCGGCCGGAGGGCGGGAAACAGGATCACGTCCCGGATCGAGGCCTGGTCGGCGAGCAGCATGATCAGCCGGTCGATCCCGAGACCGACGCCCCCGGCCGGCGGCATGCCGTACTCCAGCGCCCGGATGTAGTCGGCATCATAGGGCTGGGTCTCGTCGTTGCCGGCGGCCTTCTGGCCCACCTGATCCTCGAACCGGCGGCGCTGGTCATCGGGGTCGTTGAGCTCGCTGAAGGCATTGGCCAGTTCCCGGCCGCCCACGAAGAGCTCGAACCGCTCGGTCAGGGCCGGATCGGACCGGTGCTCCTTCGCCAGCGGCGAGAGCGGCTTGGGGTAGTCGATGACGAAGGTCGGCTGGATCATGTCGGGCTCGAGCACCACCTTGAATACCTCGTCCTGGAGCCGTCCGCCCGAGAGGGCGGCGAGTTCCTCTCCGTCGCTCCCCCGCGAGCACAGCAGCGTCCGCATCTCGGCGTCCGTCGCGGTGCGGAGGTCCAGCCCCGCCCGATCCCGAATGCCCTCGATGAACGGAACGCGCCGGAACGGCGGGGTGAAGTCGAGCGTGGTCCCGGCGCGCTCCAGCACCAGGGTGCCGAGGCAGTGCTGGGCCACTCCGCTCACGAGGCCCTCGACCAGGGTCATCATGTCGCCGTAGTCGGCGTAGGCCTGGTAGGCCTCCAGCATGGTGAACTCAGGGTTGTGGGTCCGGTCCATCCCCTCGTTCCGGAAGTCGTGCCCGATCTCGTACACCCGCTCGATCCCACCCACCAGCAGCCGCTTCAGGTAGAGCTCGTCGGCGATGCGGAGGTACAGCGGCATGTCGAGCGCGTTGTGGTGGGTCATGAACGGCCGGGCCGCGGCACCGCCGTAGAGCGGCTGCAGGATGGGCGTTTCCACCTCGAGGAACCCCTGCTCGTCGAGGAAGCGCCGGATCCAGCTCACCGCCCGAGCGCGGAGCCGAAACACCTCGCGCACCTCGGGGTGCACGGCCAGGTCGGCGTAGCGCTGGCGGTAGCGGACCTCGGCGTCCTGCAGCCCGCCGAACGTGGTCGTGCCCTCGTCGCCGGTCCGCGTCTTTCCGCGGGGGAGCGGGCGCAACGATTTGGCCAGCAGGATCAGCGGCCCCTCGCCGTCCGGGCCGGGCGCCGGGCCGTCCTCGTCCCCGGCGGCCCGCTCGGCCCGGACGGTGATCTCCCCAGCCCGGGTCCGGAACAGCCGGCCGCGAACGCCGACATGGTCGTCGAGGTCGAGCCGCTCGAGCAGGGCGTAGCTGTCGCCCAGCGTGTCGCGGCGGAGATAGACCTGGATCCGGCCCGAAGCGTCTTCCAGGTGGAGAAAGGTGGTCTTCCCCTGCGAGCGGAGCGCCACGATCCGTCCGGCGACGGCCACGGCGGGCCCCTGCTCTCCCATGATATCGTCGTAGGCGGCGAGGGCGTCGGCGGCCAGGTGACTCCGCTGGTAGCGATAGGCGAAGGGGCGGACGCCGGCGGCCTCCAGCGCCGCTCGCTTCTCGCGGCGCGCCTGTTCGACGAAGGACCGGTCGTCGCCGGGGCCACCGACGCCATCGGCGGTCACGCGGCCTTGCCTCCGAACCGCTTCAGGTAGGCCTGGATGAACTCGTCGAGGTCGCCGTCCATGACCCGCTGGACGTCGCCCACCTTCACCTCGGTGCGGTGGTCGTTGACCATGGTATAGGGCTGGAACACGTAGGACCGGATCTGGTTGCCCCAGGAATTGTCGGTCTTGGTGGCCTCGACCACGGCCCGGGCGGCCTCCTGCTCTTCCAGTTTCTTCTGATAGATGCCGGCGCGGAGCATCTTCATGGCCGTCGCCCGGTTCTTGGTCTGGCTCCGCTCCTGCTGGCAGGAGACGATCGTGTTGGTGGGCAGGTGGGTGAGCCGGACCGCCGACGATGTCTTGTTGACGTGCTGGCCGCCCGCGCCGGAGGCGCGGAAGACGTCCATCTTGATGTCTTCCTCCCGGATGTCCACCTCGATCGTGTCGTCGATATCGGGATAGACGAAGACCGACGCGAACGAGGTATGGCGGCGGGCCTGGGAATCGTAGGGGGAGATCCGGACCAGCCGGTGAACCCCCTTTTCGGCCTTGAGGTAGCCGTAGGCGTACTCGCCCTTGATCTGGATCGAGACCGACTTGATCCCGGCTTCCTCGCCTGGCAGCAGGTCGAGCACCGAGACCTGGAAGCCGTGCCGCTCGGCCCAGCGGACGTACATCCGCATCAGCATCTCGGCCCAATCCTGCGATTCGGTCCCGCCCGCGCCCGGGTGGATGGTGAGGAGCGCGTCCCGCCCGTCGTCCGGGCCCTGCAGCATGGCCTGGAGCTCGAACGTTTGCACGGCGCCGTCGAGGGCGTCGGTTTCGCGCAGCAACTCGGCCTGCATGGCCGGGTCGGGCTCGGTCTCGAGCAGCTGGGCCATCTCGAGTGTGCCGCTGATCCGCCCGTGCAGATCTTCCCACGGCGCCACCCAGCCCTTGAGCGTCCTGATCTCCTGCACGGTGGTCCGGGCGCTCTCGGGGTTGGACCAGAAGCCCGGCTCCGCCTGGGACGCCTCCAGCGCCCGTAGCCGGTCCGCCTTGGTTGTCAGGTCAAAGAAAGCCTCGGAGTTCGGTGACGCGGTGCTGCAGCTCGGCGAGTCGTTCGACAAGATCGGCCATGCCAACCACTCCGACGATGAGAGTTCAGGACCCGGGCGCGAACGAGTGAGCCGCTCGTCCGCCCAGCGGGCGGAGGAACGGCTTGGACCAGAATATACCCCCGCTCAGAAGATCTGGCGACCGCCGGCAAGGATCTCGTTCAGGGCCTCTTTGAAGTACGGCGTGCTGTCGGCGACAGCCTTCCCCACCTGATCGGCGTACTCCTCCCAGCTCTTCCGGATCTCCTCCTCGAACAGCTCCTTGAGGTTCCCGTCCCGGAGGCCATCCTGCCGCTTGGCGGGGTGATAGACCACCATGTCGGAGATCAGCGCCCGGGCCAGGCGACGGGCCTTGAGCGCGGGATCCTGCGAGAGGAACGGGTTAACCGGACGTGAGCCGGTCGTGCTGGCCGAGCGTGGCGGGGCCGGCGTCGGTCGAGCCGGCGGTGGCCCTGCGGCGGCTGGTGGCGGCGCTGGCGGGGCCGCGGCGGGCGGCATTGCGGCAACCGGTCGGATGCTGGGCGCGGCCGGCGCGGCCGGCGCCCCCAGGCCGCCAGGCGAGGTAGAACGCGGCGAGCCGGTCGGTGGCGGGAAACCTGCCGGGCGGGCCGGGAGCGGTGGCGTCGACAGGGGGCCCCAAGGGCTCGGAGGCGCGGCCTGGGGCGAAGCGACGGGTCGAGCGGGCTCCGCGCGGGGCGCCGGCTGCGGAGCCGCGAACGGAGTCGGAGCCGCGGCCGGTCCCGTTGGCGCCGGCCCCATAGGCGGCGCCGGCGGCGCCGGTGCAACGGGCGTTGCGGCTGTGAGCGATGATGCGGGCGCGATGGCGGTTCCGCCCATCGGCGCCCCCGAAGGTGAGGCAAGACCGACCGCCTGGCCGGCACCCGCCGGCGGAGGGGCGGCCGAGCCGCCTGCCTGGACGCCGGCCGGCGCGGCAAGGCGCCGGTCCTGGGTCTCGCCCTCGCGTCGGATGGCGAACACCGCGCTGCAGATGCTGCACCGGGCGCGCACGCCGCCCTCGGGGACCTTGCTCGGGTCCACCCGGAAGACGCTGGCGCAGTTGGGACAGGTGATGTTCATCGATCCATCCTCAGGGCTGTTCTCTGGAGCCGGCGCCCGACCGCTCTTCACCGTTGGTTCCCTGCCGGCGGTCCACCACGAATACGGAGCCAGGCAGGGTCTTGGCGTAACTCTTCATTTCGGTGGCAAGCTCGCTCACCTGGGCCGGATGCGCAAACCGGCGGTGTCGGTTGGTGACGATGCCGATCGACAGCGTCATCAGCGGGACCCGGTGCAGCTGGCCCCGCCGATCCTTGCCGAAGAAGTAGCCGGCGCGCCGATCCTGCTCATTGTACTGCAGCGGGATCAGGGTGTCGAATACGTCGAGGATCTCGCTGCAGACCGGACTGATCTCCTCGGCCGGCACCACGAAGATGAAGTCGTCGCCGCCGATATGGCCGACGA
>JBBRGH010000250.1:0-5259 GCA_038240915.1 Gemmatimonadales bacterium
CAGGTCCGAGCGGAGCCACTCCACGATGATGGCCACCAGAATGCCGCCGCCGGCCAGGATGAGCCCGGCGCCGAGCAGCAGTCCCGTCTCCAGCCGGAAGCGGGCGTAGAACGCGGCCAGCGCCCGGTTGTCGCGGTCGAAACGGCGGCTCCAGGAGTAGGTCTTGGCGTGGAGGCCGAGGCTCAGGATCTCGAAGCCGACGACGCTGAAGATCGTCGCGAAGACGGCGGTGACCCCGGCCGCCGGCCGGCCGCCGAAGCGCATCAGGCCCAGCAGGACCGCGAGGTGGATCACCAGCCCGAGGATCAGCAGTGTGGCACCGGGTGCCAGGAACAGCTTGTTGGGCGAGTAGAGCAGCATCATCCGGAGACTGCGCCATCCGTCGCGGAAGGTGCGCAGCTTCGATTCGCCTTTCCGCGGCGCCAGCACGATCGGGATCTCATGCACCCGCAGTCCCGCCAGGCCCGCGTTGATGGCCAGCTCGAGGTTGAACTCCATCCCCGGGCTCACCGGCCGGATCGTGTCGTAGGTTTCCCGGGAGAACGCCCGAAAGCCGCAGTACACGTCGGTGTAGCGGGTGTCGAACAGGACGTTGAGGATCCTGGTCAGCGCCGGGTTGCCGAAGTACCGGTGCAGCGCCGTGATGTGGGCATCACCCCCGCCGAGATAGCGGCTGCCGGTGACGAACTGATCGCCGGCCTCGAGCGCGGCGACGAACTGCGGGATCATGGTGAAATCGTAGGTGTCGTCCGCGTCGCCCATGACCAGGTAGCGGCCCCGCGCGCTGGCGAATCCCTTGAGATAGGCGTTGCCGTAGCCCCGAAGCGGCTGATGCACGACGCGCGCGTCCATCCGCTCGGCGATTGCCACCGAGGCGTCGGTCGAGCCGTTGTCGCACACCACGATCTCGCCGTCCAGGCCGGCGGCGGCGAAGGTGGCGCGGATCTTCTCGATGCAGGGGCCGAGCGCCTCTTCCTCGTTGAGGACCGGCATCACCACCGAGACCAGCGGTGTCTCGCTCATTCCCACCGCGGCCGCGCCTCGGCGGCATCGGCTCCGAAGCGCATCCAGCGAATGCCTCCCGCCACCAGCCCCGCCGAGTAGGCCAGCCGGGCCGCCAGCACCGCCGGGAGCATCATCAGCGGCTCCAGGCGGCCCGCCCGCACCCAGCACCAGAGGATGTAGGCCGTGCTGCCGAGCGCGAGCGGCAGGCTCGCCGCGATGAGCAGCGCGGGATAGCGGTAGACCCAGGCGAAGCGGGCCGCCCCGGTGGGCGCCTTGCTCTCGATCGCACTGAAGCCCCAGCGGTAGTTGCGACGGAGCAGGTGGCGGAAGCCGGGCCGGTTGTAGTGGAAGACGATCGCCCGGGGATCGAACACGATCCGGCCACCGGCCCGGACCACCTCGGCCTGCCACACGAGCTCTTCGTGGGCATAGGCAACCGGCTGCTGCTCGGTGAAGCCGCGCGTCCGGGCGAAGTCGGCGCGCCGGACGCTCAGGTTGCCGGGCGGATGGTTGGGTACCTCGCCCCCGGGGCGGCGCGAGTGGACGTGGTACCAGCCACAGTAGTAGTCGCAGCGGGCCATGAACGGCAGCCCGGCCGGCAGGTCGAGCGAGCCGCCCACCACGGCTGCGCCCGCCGCGTGGCCCGCCAGGATCCGCGCCAGCCAGCCGGGCGCGGGCAGGCAGTCGGCGTCGAGGAAGATCAGCGGGTCGCCGCTGGCGGCGAGAGCCCCGCGGTTCCGCGCCACCGCCGGGTTGCCTCCGCCGGCGCGGGCGCCGAGCTCCAGGATCCGCGCCCCCGCCGCGGTGGCCACTGCCACCGTGTCGTCGGTCGAACCGTCGTCCACCAGGACGACCTCGGCCGTCCAGCCGGCGGGGGCCTGCTCCAACACCGCCCGGGTCAGCCGGGCGATCGTGCGGCCCTCGTTCCGGGCCGGGATGATGATCGACACGGTCCGGGCGGCGACCGCCGCCCCGGCCTCAGGCGCGTGGGACGCGGACGTCACGTTCGACTTCGGCGTAGAGATCCTCGATGGAATCCTTGAACCGGGTCCAGCCGAGGTGGGCTCGCGCGTAGCGGCGGCCGGCGGTGGCTAGGCGCTGCGCCCGTTCCGGATCGGCGAGGACGGAGAGAATCCCCGCCGCCAGCGCCTCGGTGCGCGGGGCCACCAGCACCGCCCGCTCCTCCGTCAGGACCGTGCGGTGCGTCGGGATGTCCGTCGCCACGATCGGCCGCCCGGCGGCGAGGTAGTCGAACACCTTGAGCGGCAGGTTGCCTCCGTAGGCCCGGGGCGACACCAGCACGTCGGCCATCGCCAGGTAGGCGGCCATGGCTTCGCGCGGCTGCCGCTCGATGATCCGGAGCGCGCCGGCGGCCACCAGGCCGTCGGCTTGTGCGTGTGACACCAGACCGTTCGCCCGGTCCGCGCCGACGAGGACGAACGTCACGCCGGGCACCCGCTCGCGCACGAAGGGAATGGCGGCGATCAGTTCCGGCAGGCCCTGATACGCCTCGAAGGACCCGCTGTAGAGCACCACCGGACCGGTGCCGGTGAGCCCTAGCGCGTCCCGCAGCCTCCGAACCCCGACTGGCGTCGAGTCGGTCGGCGCGCTCGGGAAATGCCACTCCCGGACCGGCACCTCCGGCGCCATCCGCTTGACCCGGACCGCCAGCCCCGCGCTGGTGACGACCACGCTCGACCGCTTCAGCAGCCAGCGCTCCATGGCTTCCAGGACATGGCGGGTGGGGGGCAGGCGCAGCAGATCGAGCCGGCCCAGCTGCTCCGGCAGGCTCGACTGCATGTCGTAGAGCAGGGGGATGCCGTGCCGCCGGGCGAGCATTGCCGCCGGGAAGGCGGCTTCCTCGACCGCGTGGATGCAGCTGTACCGGGCGGAACCCACCACTTGGCGCAGCGCCCACATCAGGGGCAGGTCCAGGATCACCTTCCGGACCGAGAGCCCGATTGGCACCTGGCGGAAGCCGAAGGGGTTGGCGGAGCGGAGAATGGTGAGACCGGGGACGGCGATGTCGGTGCCGATGGGAAAGGTCAGGAGGTCCACCGAGCGGCCCAGCTCGCCCAGGGCCAGGAGCACCTGCCGCACGGCGATCGGCGTCCCCCGGTCCTCATAGAAGGGCTGGGGAGCGACGACCAGGATCCGGCGGCCGGGCACGCCCTCGCCGGCGCGGCGAGTTATGGCGCCCCGCGGCATCACCGACGCACCGGCGGATACGGGTGCTTCGAGCGTGCTCCAGGCTGCCAGTTGCGGACCGCTCTCAGTCACTCCACGCTCCATGGCTTCCTAAGTGTCTGTCTCGCATGTGCCTACGGCATGCGTCGCGGCCTCATGGGGAGGCGCCTGAGCGACCATAAAGCCCAATATAGGTCTCGTGTCCGTAAAATGACCGTGATTCAATACCGCCGGACGGCAAGATTCCTGCCCTGTCCGCTCTCAGACGCTTGAGGAGGGACAAATATCCGACAGCACGCACTCGCCGCAGCGGGGGCGGCGGGCGATGCAGATCCGTCGGCCATGGAAGATGAACAGGTGGGAAATCAGCGCCCAGTGGTCCCGCGAAAAGAGCGGCATCAGGTCGTCCTCGATCTTGACCGGATCCGTGTGCCGGGTGAGCCCCAGCAGCCGGCTCAAGCGGGTCACGTGGGTGTCCACGGTGATCCCGTCGTTGATGCCGAAAGCATTTCCCAGGATGACGTTGGCGGTCTTCCGGCCGACTCCTGGCAGCGCTTGCAGCTCGGCCATCGTCCGCGGCACCTGTCCGCCGTGATTCGCCACCAACGCCTGAGCCATGCCGATCAGGCTCCGCGCCTTATTGCGGAAGAATCCGGTGGAGCGGATGATGGCCTCGAGCTCCGGCGGGCGGGCTCGCGCCAGGTCCTCGGGCGCGGGGTAGCGGGCGAACAGCACCGGCGTGACCATGTTCACCCGGGCGTCGGTGCACTGGGCCGAGAGGATGGTGGCGCCGAGCAGCTGAAAGGCACCGCGATGATCCAGCGCGCACCGGGCGTCGGGATAGGCTGCCCGGAGCCGGGTAAGGATCTCGGCGGCGCGCGCGGGCGCATCGCGGGTGCGGCGGGGACGGAAGGCGCGCTTCGGTGCCGCCCGGCTCACGAGGGGGCGAGACGCCGCCGTCCGGCGCGAGCCAGGAACCCGGCCACCGGCAGCGCATTGAGGATGTCCCCCGGACCGAGCCACGCCTTCCGGGCCATGCTGACGCCGTACTCCACGTGGGAGATCCCGGCCGCGTTGTGGGCGTCGGCCCCGATCGAGATGGCCGCACCGCCCTCGTGCGCCCGCCGAGCCAGCCGCCAGTCGAGGTCCAGCCGGTGGGGGTCCGCATTGATCTCGAGTGCCACCCCGGTGGCGGCGGCTTTCTCGATCAGGGCGTCCACGTCCAGCCCGTAGGGATCGCGGGAGAGCAGCAGGCGGCCGGTGGGATGGCCGATGATCGTCAGGCGCGGATTGTCCATTGTCGCCAGCATCCGCGCCGTCATCTCCGCCGCATTCATGTTGAACCGGCTGTGGACCGAGGCGATCACGAAATCGAGCCCGGCCAGCACCGCCTCGTCGAAGTCGATCCGCCCGTCCTGCAGGATGTCCGCCTCGACTCCCTTGAGCACCTGGATGCCGTCCAGACGCGCGTTCACCGCGTCGATCTCGTCCGACTGGCGCGCCAGGTCGTCCGCCTTGAGCCCACCGGCGTACGCCGCGGCCTGGCTGTGGTCGGTGATGCCGACGTACTCGTACCCCGCCGCGAGGCAGGCCTCGGCCAGTTCGGCGACCGAATTGGAGCCGTCGGAGTAGCGGGTGTGGCAGTGAAGAAAGCCGCGGAGGTCGTCTCGCTCGAGCAGCCGGGGCAGGGCGTGCCGCTCGGCGGCCTCGATCTCACCCTGGCCCTCGCGCAGCTCCGGCGCGATCCAATCGAGCCCCAGCGCTCCGTAAAAGGCGGTCTCGTCCGGCGTGGGCACGAACGTGCTTCCGCGCCAGAGGGCCGCGCCGCTCAGGGCCAGGTCGCGCGACGCGGCGTGCGCGGTCAGCCCCCGGAGATGGGCCTCGCTGCCGGTGGCCTGCACCAGCACCGCTACGGTATTCACCGGCGTCGTCACCACGATCTGGGCGCTCGCCCCGCCGGCGAAGCGGAGAGTGAGCCGCCGATCGTCCTGGCCGGCGAACTCGTGCACGCCGGGGAGCTGGCTCAGACGCTTGAACAGTTCGGCCGGCGGCACGTCGGCCACCAGC
>JBBRGH010000251.1:0-5255 GCA_038240915.1 Gemmatimonadales bacterium
AAGTCGGCCACCAGCGCCCGGCCGTCGTGCAGCAGGATGTTCTCGGGCTTGATGTCCCGGTGGATCACCCCGTGCCGGTGGGCGTAGTCGAGCGCCGAGGCCACCTCCGTGGCGATACGGACCGCGTCCTCGACCGGAATCTGCTTCTCGCGGTTTAGCCGGTCGCGGAGGGACTCGCCCTCGACGTAGGGCATGACGTAGAACAGAAAGGAATCCGCCTCGCCCGAGTCGAACAGCGGCAGGATATGCGGGTGCTGGAGATTGGCGGTGAGCTTGATCTCGGCCAGGAAGCGCTCGGCGCCGATGACGGCGGCCAGCTCGGGGCGGAGGACCTTCACGGCGACCCGGCGGTCGTGGCGGAGGTCCTGGGCGAGGTAGACCGTGGCCATGCCGCCGGCGCCGATCTCGTCCTCGAGGCGGTATTCGCCGGAGAGGGCGGTGGAGATCCGCGATGACGGCGTGCTGGACACGGGGGCTCCTGGGGGAGCGGGGACGGGCCTGCGTGTGGTGGGGACGGTGGAAGATGCAGTGGTGGGCGGGCTCCGTCGAGGGTCACCTTTCCCGCCGGGCGAGCGACGGCGGGGTGGCCGCTAGGTCGGGAGTTGGGCCCAGATGCCGCGGCCATCTGCGACCGGGCCTGTCGGTCCACAGGGGGCTGCCAAGGCTTCAACTAACCCTCAGAATCATGCGGGGATATCAGACAAGGACAGTTTTGCGGTTCACCCCCCCCCACGCTGACCCCGAGTCCTGCTCGATGATCAATGGAATCATGTTGATGCTGATGGGTTTGCAGTGCGGCCGTGCGGTTGCTCTCATCTGGATAAGAGACAGGCTTCCCTCGGGAGGAACTTCTCTTCCAGTCGCTCGACTGTCGAGCGCCATTGGAGCGTGGTGGATGCGATTTGATCTCTCGCAAAGTCTTCGAGGTCAGCGTGCATGCGCACCGGGCTACAGCCCGACCTCAATCCCGCGCTGCGGCGCCCGAACCAGCGAAGGAAACCTCATCTTCGCCAGCAACTCCTCGTACCGCGGGTGGCCATGCAGCCCGTCGTAGAGCACCTCGACTCGTACGAACGCCGCCAGCCCGCTGCGGGTCTCCAGATACAGACCTAACAGATCAAAAGCCGCACCCTCGTCACCGAGCCGGATGTACGTGTCGATCAGGCCCGGCAGAGCGGACTGGACTCCGGCTTCGATCCTCCGCCGAAGCGGCTGACACAGCGCCAACGCCTCGTCCCTGCGTCCCAGCCCCGCAAGAGCGAGGGCGACCATGGAACTGCCATGCGCCGAGCGCTGGGCCTCAGGGATCAGGCTCATCCGGTCGAGCGCCTCGCCATAGCGGCCCAGTGCGGCCAAGGTGCGCGCGAACCAGATCGCCGTCAGTTCCCGCCCCGGCTCCGCGCGCCACAGCTCCTCCAGCGATTCCAGCGCGGCCTCGTGCTGGCGGGCCCAGTAGTAGCAGCGCGGTACGCAGAGCCGGATCTGCGGCGCCGCCGGCTCGAGTGCCACGGCGTACTGCACCCGCCGAATGCCCTCCACGTGGCGCCCCACCACTCCGAGGTAAACCGCGTACCAGGTCTGGGCCCAGGGATTCTCGGGCCGGAGCTGCAGCGCCCGCCGGAACTCCGCCTCCGCAGCGTCCCAGTCCCAATCGAACAGGAAGTGCACCGCCCCCAGCCAGGTGTGCGCCTCCGGGAGCCGCGGGTCCAGCCGCAGCGCCTCGATGGCCGCCGCCTTCGCCTTCGGCATGGTTTCGAGTGGCGGGACCTCCCCGAACTCCGGGAACCCCTGAAGCATTCGGCACTCAGCCAGTCCCGCGTGAGCGAGCGCGTACCGCGGGTCCCGCTCCACCGCCTGCTCGAAGTACTCCGCCGCCAGCGCCAGCGACTCTGGCGTCCGCTTGAGCACCGAGTAGCGCCCTCGCAGATACAAGGTGTAGGCGTCCACGGCGGCTGTCGGCGCCCGCACTGGCGGCGCGGAGCCGCCATCCGCAGTGAGCGGCAGCGCCGCGACAATCGCCCGCGCCAGCTCCTCCTGAAGAGTGAACACGTCGTCGAGTGTCCGGTCGTAGGTCTCCGACCAGAGCTGGCAGCCGTCAGCGCCGCTCACCAATTGCACCATCATCCGGATCCGGTTTCCGATCTTCCGTACCGTGCCGCTCACCAGCGCGCTCACACCGAGCTGCTCGGCGATCTGCCGCGGATCGATTTCCTTTCCCTTGAAGCGGAGCGCGGAGATGCGGGAGGCCACCCGCAGACCGGGAACACGACTGAGCGCACCGGTGATTTCCTCCGTCATGCCATCGCTGAAGTATTCGTTCTCCTGCTCCGGCATCATGTTCACGATCGGCAGCACCGCGATCGCCGGGGCCAGGGGCAGTGTCGGAGCCCTGGGCGCCACCGGCTGCCTGAGCCGGGCCACCGCCGCCGCCACGGCGGGCTCCACTTCCAGATCGTAGTCGGCCCTCAGCCGGGCCTCATACGCCCGGGCGAAGCGCAACGCCCCGGCCCGGTCGCCGACCGCGTCCAGCGCCCCGAGGAGGCGCACCACCGCGCGAGCGTCGAGCGGATCGGCCTGGGCGAGCTGCTGCCACCAGCTCGCCGTCGCCGCCCAGTCGCCCCTGCGATCTGCCTCCTCGGCGAGCGACTCGACCGCCGCGCGGAAGCGTTCCGCCAGCCGCTCGCGTTCGGTCTCGAGCCAGCGATCGAACTCGGGCACCTCGTCGAGAAAGAAGCCCTCCAGGAATGGACCGCGGTAGGTCCGCGCCGCCAGAGCGAAGTCCCCCGCCTCGAGCGCGCGGTTGAACTCCTGCAGATCCGATCGGATGACGGCGGAATTGAGCCGCAGTTCGGCCGAGCCCAGGAAGAGATCGTCGGCCCGAAGGTCACGGCGCAGCGCGTACAGGAGCTGGGTGAGCCGGTGAAAGACCTTGTCGCCCGGGCTCTCGGGCCAGAGATACACCACGAGCTTCTCGCGGCTGGTGCCCTTCGATCCGGCGGGGGCGAGCAGAGCGAGCAGCGCCAGCGCCTTCCGCTGCGTTGCCGCACCACCCAGGGGCCCGTCCGGGCCCTCGACCGACAGACCACCAAAGGTTCGAAACCAGAGCATCCGCGACGCCTCTCTTGGGAGCGAGAGACATCCCCGCTTGGGCCCTAGACTAGGTCGCCATCCAAGGTACCGCAAGCCACCTGCGACCTCCTCCTCCGAGACGGGCCCCATGTCCCTCGGGGCGGGACGATGTGAGCCTCGTGTGAAACGCGTATGACCGCCGTGTGAGGCCCTTTGGCTACCATGGGGTCGTCAACGGCTTCATCCCGCGTCACACTGTGCCTTGGAGGCTCGACCCATGTCACGCCACACACTGCTCCGCCCGCTCCTCGCGATCGTCTTTGCAGCTCTGCCGCTGGTGATCATGGCCGCGGTGCCCTCCACCACCGCAAGCCGGGTTGGTGGCACCTTCACGATGGCCTACACCGAGCAACATCCGATGCCGGTGCAGGACGCGGAGGGGCACATTCTGCTGCAGTCCGCGTCGCAGGGAAGCAATCAGAGCACCGGCTCCACCTCCTACCTGCAGGGCGCCGGGGTGAGCAACGCCGAGTTTGCCGATCTGGTGCAGGGCACTGGCACGCATCAGGGCTACATCACCACGACGCTCAACGGCGAGGTCGACGTGGACCGCTGGTCCGGGAAGGTCACCACCACGCTCGGCACGGACCAGAAGCCCGTCACCACCTTCCAGGGCACGTGGACCAGGGTGAAGGGAGCGAGCGGGCACGGCACCTATTCCGGTCGCATCACCGGTCCCACGACGTACGTGGTGGACTGGGCGGGGGAGATCGATCTCAAGTAACCCGCTGCCTCACGATGACCCCAGGCCGGCGGTGCGGAGCGCCGCCGCCGCCACCCCATGCGCATTTCCCCGAGGAGATCCTTCCATGAGCGCGCATGCCCCCCAGCACCCAGTATCCGCCCGCGCACCAGGCGTGGCCGGTTCGGGGCCGACCGGCCAGCGCCGGCTCGATGAAATGATCGCGCGGCTGCAGGAGAGCGCGCCGTTGTTCCTGCGCTGGTCCATCGGTGAACGCATCACGCTCGCCCGCGCGATGCAGGCGGGGATGCTGCACGTCGCCAAGCGCATGGTCCGAGCCTCCTGTGAGGCCAAGGGCATTCCCGTTGGCACTCCGATGGAGGGAGAGGAGTGGGCGACCGGCCCCTGGGCAGTCGTGCGTCATCTTCGCCTCGTCGCCGAATCGCTCGCCGCACTCGAGCGCAGGGGTGACACGGCGATGGGTCCGCTCGAACGGCGGGCCGACGGCACGCTCTCGGTCAGGGTCTTCCCCGCGAACCGAATCGACGGAGTCCTCTTCGCGGGAATCACCACCGAAGTGCGATTCCTGCCGGAGATGACTCCGGAGCAGGTGGCGTCCTCACGTGCCGCTTTCTATAAGGGGGCAAGCCACAATGGAGTCGTCTGCCTGGTGCTCGGCGCCGGGAATCTCGCCATGATCCCGGCGATGGACGTCATCACCAAGCTCTTCAACGAGGGGAAGGCCTGCCTCCTCAAGATGAACCCCGTCAACGCCTATTTGGGCCCGCTGTACGAAGAGGCCTTCGCCGAGGCAATCCGGAGGGGGGTGCTGCGCATCGCGTACGGGGGAGCGGAGGAAGGCGCCTACCTCGTCCATCACGATGGGATTGACGAGATCCACCTCACCGGCTCCGACCGGACCTACGATCACATCGTCTGGGGAGCCCCAGGGCCGGAGCGGGAGAGGCGCAAGGCGCTCAATCAACCGCTGGTCACCAAACCGGTGACGGCCGAGCTGGGGAATGTCTCTCCCGTGCTGGTCGTGCCGGGCCCGTATCGAGATTCCGAGCTCGAGTTCCAGGCGTGGAGCATCGCCGGCGCCGTCGCGAACAACGCCTCATTCAACTGCAACTCGCCGAAGCTGCTGGTCACGCCGCGCGGCTGGGCCCGCCGCGCCGCCCTGCTGGACGGCCTGGGACGGGGACTCGGCGCGGTGCCTGTGCGTCGCGCCTACTATCCCGGCGCGGAAGATCGCTGGCAGCAACTCACCCGCGGACGGAGTGACACGCGCATGATCGGCCGGCCGGGACCGGGCGAGCTGCCATGGAGCATCATCCCCGGCCTCGACGCCACCGACCCGCGGGAGCCGGCATTTACCACCGAACCCTTCTGCTCCGTGCTCTCTGAGACCGAGGTCGGGAGCGATGACCCGATCGAATTCCTC
>JBBRGH010000252.1:0-5207 GCA_038240915.1 Gemmatimonadales bacterium
CCGATCGGGCCCGCTCGAAGGCGGCGCGGAACCGGGCTTCGGTGAACGGCTTCAACAGGTAGTCGAGGGCCCGGGCCTCGAACGCCTGGAGGGCGTACCGGTCGAAGGCGGTGACGAAGATGGTCACGGGCAGCCGGTCGGCGGGCAGGCTCCGGAGGACGCCGAAGCCGTCGAGCTCCGGCATCTGCACGTCGAGGAACAGCAGGTCGGGCGCGTGGGCCAGCAGCGCGGCAAGCGTGGCCGGGCCGTCGCCGCACTCACCCACGATCTCGACCTCCGCTTCCCGCCGGAGGAGTCGGCGGATCCGCTGTCGGGCCAGGGGCTCATCGTCGGCCACCAGCACGCGGAGGCCGTTCACGCGACCCCCGCCAGCGCCGGCTCGGGTGCTTCAGGTATCTCGGCGCCCACCCAGCGGAGCCGCAGCTCGATCGTCCCTCTCCCGCCAGGCCGGGCCACCACGGTCGCGCCCGGCGCCCTCCGCAGCCGCGTCGCGAGCTGCGCCGCCAGGACATCGAGCCGGCCCGGCTCGACCCGGCCGGACCAGCGCAGCGTGAGCACCAACCACCCCGCCGACCGACGCGCGGCCAGCTCGATCGCGGGCACTCCGGGCATCTCGGCGAGCGGCTGGAGCAGCATGGCGGGAACCGTCGCGCACGTGCAGTCCGCGTCCATGTCCTGGTGAAGCACCGGCGCGGTGCCCCGCGCCAATGACAGGAGCTGAAGCTGAAGCCGGAGAAAGTCGACTTCCCGCTCCAGGGCCACCTCCTCCTGTCCGGCTCCCGCCAGCAGCAGGCGGAGCAGCTCGCCCAGAGCGCCAGTCAGCTCGTCGGCACGGTCGGGATCGGTGCCGGCGAGCGCGGCGATGGCCTCCAGCGCACCGCCCAGGAAGGCAGGGCTGAGGCGCCAGCGCAGGGACTCCAGCCGGGCCCCGGTCAGATCGCGCTCCAGCCGCGCGGCGTCGAGCGCCCGATCCGCGACCATGCGGCCGAGGGTCCAGGCGTGGGCGGCGCTGGCCAGGGCCGCGTAGGCGCACAGGTCGTACAGCAGGGTGCCGGCGGCATAGGTGCCGTCCATGTCCGGCGTCACCCACAGGCGCACAGCGAGCAGATGCGCGGCCAGGACGGCGAGTCCGCCGGCCAGATGGGCACCCGCCAGTTGAAGCCCGGTGATGCCGCCCCGGGCCAGCCGGGCGGCGAAGGCCAGCGCCAGGCCGGTGAGTGGAATCCAGAGTAGGGCTTCGCCGAGCCGAGGGCGCAGGAGAATGAGGAGCGGCTCGGGATCGCCGGTGAGCCATCCGGCCACGACGTCCTCGTGCGTGCCGATCAGGGCCGCGGCGATCCACCCGGCCACTACCGCGCCGGCGAGTCGGAGCCAGCGGAGCGGGGGCGCCGTCGCGTCGGAGTTCGCGGCCTCCTGATCGGTGGACTCGACGTCGTCGCCGTCGGCGATCGGCCCGGATCGGAGCGGCAGCTCGATCCGGGCCAGGGTGGGGCCCCGGGGCGCGGTGCCGAGCTCGAGCCGGGCGTCGGCGCCATAGAGCTCGTGCAGCCGGGCCCGGGTGTTGCCGAGCCCGACGCCCTCGCGCACCGGGCCGGGGATGAGACCGCGGCCGTCGTTTTCCACCTCGAGCACCAGCAGTGCGCCTTGCCGCCTGCCGCGCACGGCGACCCGGCCCGCCGCCGCCCGTTGGGAGGTCCCGTGCCGGATGGCGTTCTCCACCAGCGGTTGCAGCACCAGGCGGGGCACGACCAGATCCAGCAGCGCCGGATCGATTGTCACCTCCACCGTCAGGGCCCCGGCGAATCGGACCCGCTGGATCTCGGCGTACGCCTCGAGCAGGTCCACTTCCTCCCGCAGAGGAATTTCCTGGCCGGTGTCGTCCGCCATGCTGCGGTCGAGCAGGGTCCGGAGGCGGCGGATCAGCCCGGCCGCGGTCGCCGCGTCGCGATGGACCAGCTCGCTCACCGCATTGAGGGTGTTGAACAGGAAGTGGGGTTGAAGCTGCAATGCGAGCACATGGAGCCGGGCTCCGAGCAGTCGTCCCTCCAGCCGGGCGCCGCGCAGCGCGAGAGCGTCGAGCTCGCGCCGCCGCCGCAGCACCAGGGCGCCGCCGGCCAGTGACAGATACAGGAAGAGCGACTGGTCCAGCCGTCCCAGACACCAGAGCGGCAGCGACAGGGCACTGCGGTTGGCGCCGAGCCAGCCGATCGCCAGCCAGCCCCAGAGTCCATCCACCAGCGAGAGTGCCAGGGCCAGGCCGGCGTGCGTGGCCAGCGTGATCGCCACCCCTCGCCGGCCCGCCCGCGCGGGCAGCCGTCCGATGAGCTGGAGCAGCGGCGGAGTGAGCAGGATCCAGGGGATGGCCACCGCAGAGGCCTGGGCCACCACCAAGGCCGCCGCGGCGGGCGGCCGGGGCAGGGTGACGAGTCGGAAGGCGCTCCGGATGAGCGCGAGCGCGAGATAGCACGCGGTGGAGAGGCCCAGCGCGCGGACCGTGGACCGGAGCCGGAGAGGGAGCATGCCCAAGTATGGGGTGCGCCGCCGCCGGACCGCAATTCGTGGGGGATGAGACGCATCTCCCGCGGGACGAGGCGCGCGCCTGAGCCGAGCCGGGCGGCCGGGATGCCTGGATATGCGGCTCGTCCCGTCGCCGTGAGATCGGGACGGAGCCGAGAGTCCCCTCACATGCCGCGCCACCGTGCGGCCGAATCGTTCCCCCAGCACCGCCGCATCGCGGCGAGGAGGCTTCATGCAGCGTTTCCCTCGGGCCGGCGCGCTCCTGCCCGGCATCGCCCTCACCCTGCTCGCCGCCTGCCAAGCCGATGCGCCGCAGGCGCCCGACTCGGCCGGGCCGGCGGTCGCCGCCGGCGCCGACCTGGAGCTGGCCCCGTTCGGCCTCGGCCGCCGCCATGACGCGGGCGCGGGCGCGAGCGCGAGCTGTCGCGACCAGGCGTACCGCCAGTTCGACTTCTGGCTCGGCCAGTGGGAGATCCTCGATTTCTCGGGCGGTGACCCCATCGACGGCGGCGACGACATCATCACCAGCGAATTGGGCGGCTGCGCGGTGTTCGAGAACTACGCCGGGGGCGGGTTCCGCGGCCGCAGCCTCAATGCATACGACGCCTCGACCGGGCAGTGGTATCAGCACTGGGTGGACAACAGCTCGCTCGTGCTCGACCTGGTCGGCGGCTTCGCCGGTGGCCATATGAAGCTCGAGGGGGACCGGCCGAAGGCGGGTGGCGGGACGCTGCACGACCGGATCGACTGGAGCACCGTGGCGCCCGATCAGGTTCGCCAGCTGTGGGAGGTGTCCAGTGACGGCGGTGCGACCTACCCGGCCGTTCAGTTCGACGGCTTGTATCAGCGGTGCGCCAGCGTGATGCTCGACGAGGAGATTCCGACGACGGTCTGCCAGGATCCCGCCTTCCCCGCGCCGAGGCAGCTCGATTACACCATCGGCCGGTGGAACGTGCAGCTGAGCGGCCCGCTCGGGCGTGGCCCCGAGGAGCTTCGCAGCACCATCTCGACCGACCTCAGCAAGTGTCTGCTCGAAGAGCGCATCACCGGCAGCAACGGGTACGAGGCGCGAGTCTTCAGCAGTGCCCGGCGACGTAGCGGGCAGTGGTACCGGACCCTGGTAGACAACCGCGGCCTGCGGGTGTTCCTGACCGGACAGCAGGAGGCGGGCAACCTGGTCCTGCGGGGCAGGATCCCGGGCGGTGGTGGGGCTTCGACCGAGGTCCGGGTCACCTGGGAGCCGGTCGGCGGGGGCCGTTTCCGTCAGCGCTGGGAACAGACGGGCGACGGCGGGGCGACCTGGCGGGGCCTGCTGGACGCCACGTATCGCCCTCGCTGACCGATGGCACAGCGGCCGCGCCGGCCCGGGTCATCGGTGCCGGCGCGGCCGTCGTCCGTCCTGGGGCCGCGTCAATTGTACTGATGGACGCCGGTGGCCTTGAACGCCGCGTAGACCCGCACTCCCTCCCGCAGGTCCAGGGAGGCGACCGCCTCCCGCGTCACTTCCGCCACCAGTGGGGGACGGGTGTCCAGCACCACCCGCACCCGCTCGCCGCCCGGCGGCTCGGGGATGAGCTCGACCACGGACCCGGCGAAGATGTTCTGCGGGCTGCCCTCGGGCAGGGTGCGCGAGAGCATGATCTCGCGGGGGTTCACCGTCAGATAGACGGTACCCGGGCCGCTCGACTCCTCCACGGCCATTACGCCCTCGGGCGTGCGGATGGCCGACTGGGGCGCCGTGGCCAGCTCGGTCGGCCGACCGATGAACAGGTTGGTCCCGATCAGCTCGGCCACGAAGGGCGAGCGCGGATGGCGGAGCAACTCCTCCCGGGAGCCCGCCTGGGCCAGGCGGCCGGCGTCGAGCACCACCACTCGGTCGCCGAACACCAGCGCCTCGATCGGGCTATGGGTCACGTAGACGGTGATGCAGGACAGCCGCCGGAGGAGGCTGCGCAGCTCTACCCGCACCGCGCGCCGGGTCTGGATGTCGAGCGAGGAGAGCGGCTCGTCCAGCAGGAGCAGGCGCGGCTCCAGCACCAGCGCGCGGGCCAGCGCGGCGCGCTGCTGCTGTCCGCCCGAGAGCTGGTGCGGCATCCGGCCGGCCAGCTGGGGAATGCCGACCAGTGAAAGCGCGCGGTCCACGGCCGGTCCGGCGTCGCGCGCCGCCATCCCGCCGGCGCGGAGTCCGAACGCCACGTTGTCCCGGACCGACAGGTGGGGGAACAGGGCGTAGTCCTGCGCCACGTAGCCGACGTCCCGCTGCCAGGCCGGGACATGCAGTCCGCGGCCGGCGTCGGCGTAGGGCACGCCGTCCAGCCTCACCTGGCCCTGGTCGAGCCGGTCGAGTCCGGCCAGGAGCCGGAGGACCGACGTCTTTCCGGCGCCGCTCTCGCCCACCACGACAGTGGTCTGGCCCGCGGCGGCTTCGAATGCCACGTCGAGCGCGAAGCCGCCGCGGCGGCTAGCGAGGCGCGCGTCGAGCACGGAGGGAGAGCGCGGTGAGGCCCGAAGGGGTGAGCCGGACCGAGAGCAGCACGGTCAGGGACACGAGCAGCAGCAGCACCGACAGCGCCACCTGTCCCGCGACAAGAACCCGACCGATCGGACGGCCAGACGACGCCGTGCGCGACTCCTTCTTGAGACGGGACGCGACGTCGACTCGCGTCGCGCGGAGCGCCGGGACGAGGGCG
>JBBRGH010000253.1:0-5167 GCA_038240915.1 Gemmatimonadales bacterium
CATCAACGACCTGCTCGATCTCAGCCGGCTCGATGAGGACCGCCTGAAGCCGGTGATCCAGTCCGTCGACCCGGGCTCCCTCGCCCGACGCGCCCTCAGCCGGGTCACTCCGGCGGCGGCGGCGAAGCGGGTGCATCTCCAATTGGAGCTGCTGCCGGACCTGCCAAGCTGCGAGACGGACGCCAGCCGGGTGGAGCAGATCCTGATCAACGTGCTGGGTAACGCGATCCGCCACACGCCCGAGGCCACCAACGTGCACGTGCGGGTGAGCGCCCGGGATGGAGTGGTCCGGTACCAGGTTCGCGACGAGGGGCCGGGAGTCCCCGCCGCCGAGACGGAGTCGGTCTTCGACATCTACGTCACCACGGCGGCCGGCGGTGAGCATGGGTCCGGGGTCGGTCTGCCGTTGTCGCGACGCCTGGCCCGGCTCCTCGGCGGCGAGCTGGTCGCCGTGGCGTCCGCGGCGGGAGAGGGCGGGCGGTTCGTCCTGGAGCTGCCGGCCACGCCAGAATCGTGAAGAAGACTTCATGAAGACTTCCACCATCGTTCAGCCGTCATTCCTAAATTCGAGCGCATGAAGATTCTCGTCGTGGAAGACGACCGGAAGGTCGCGGGGTTCATCGAGCAGGGCCTGAAGGAAGAGGGGTACGTGGTGGACATCGCGCCGGACGGCGACGAGGCCACCATGCTGGCCCACGTCTACGAGTACGACGTCATCCTGCTCGACGTCGTCCTGCCGAAAAAGAACGGGTTCCAGGTCGCCGCGGAGCTGCGCCGCGAAGGGCGGAACACGCCGATCCTGATGCTCACCTCGCGCGACGCCGTCGAGGACGTCGTCCGCGGGCTCGATGCCGGCGCCGACGACTACCTGTCGAAGCCGTTTCGGTTCGACGAGCTCCTGGCGCGGGTCCGTGCCCTGCAGCGGCGCGGCGGCGCCGAGCGGCTGGAGGTCCTCCGCTACGGCCCGGTCACGCTGGACCGCCTGCGCCACGTCACGGCCGTCAACGACACAAGGCTCGACCTGACCACCAAGGAGTTCCAGCTCCTCGAGTACTTCCTGCTGCATTCGGAGGAGGTCGTGCGCCGGACCACGCTCCTGGAGAAGGTCTGGGACATGCACTTCGACCCGGAGAGCAACGTGGTGGACGTGCACGTGGGGAACCTCCGGCGCAAGCTGACGCAGGCCGCGGGGGAACCGCTGATCGTCACGGTGCGGGGCGTGGGATTCAGCCTGCGACGGGGCAGCGAGGCGGAGATCGCTCCGGCCCGCTGATTCCGCGCCGCGCGGCGCTGCTTCCAGCCGGCGCCCTCTTTTCCATCGCCATCGGTCTCGCCCTCCACCTGGGGGGCGCGCCGCGCGCGGCTTTTGCCGCCTGGTCCGCCGGGCTCGCGGTTACCGGTTTGCCGGTCGTGTGGCACACGCTCCGCGGCATGGCCTCGGGGCGCTTCGCGGCCGATCTGGTCGCGATGCTCGCCGTCGTCACCGCCCTCCTCCTCGGCCAGCCCCTGGCCGGACTCATCGTGGTCCTCATGCAGACCGGCGGCGAGGCGCTCGAGCGCTACGCGGAGGGACGTGCCTCTCAGGCGGTCCGCGAGCTGGAGGCGGCGGCGCCGCGGCAGGCGCATCGCGTGCGGGCCGGGGCCACCGAGGACGTCGAAGCGGACGCGATCGCCGTGGGCGACGAGCTCCTCGTCCGGCCCGGCGAGCTGGTGCCCTGCGATGGGCTGGTCCTGGCTGGACGATCCCACGTGGACACTGCCCGTCTGACAGGAGAGCCATTGCCGGTCTCGGCCGTGACGGGGACCCGGGTCCTGAGCGGCAGCCTCAACCTCGACGGCCCCCTGACGCTCCGGGCCACCGCGCCGGCCCGCGAGAGCCAGTACGCCCGCATCGTGGAGCTGGTCCGGACGGCGCAGTCGAGCAAGTCGCCGCTCCAGCGACTCGCCGACCGCTACGCCGTCTGGTTCACGCCGCTCACCCTGCTGGTCTGCGCCGCCGCGTATGTCCTGAGCGGGGATCCGATTCGGGTACTCGCCGTCCTCGTCGTGGCGACGCCCTGTCCGCTGATTCTGGCGACGCCGGTCGCCGTGGTCGGCGGGATCAACCGGGCCGCCCGGCGCGGGATCGTCTTCCGGCACGGCTCGGCGCTCGAGCAGCTGGCGGGCATCACGGCGGCGGTGTTCGACAAGACCGGCACGCTCACCATCGGCCGGCCACGGGTCGCGCGGGTGTGGACGGCGGCGCCGTTCACCGAGACGGAGCTGCTCCGGCTGGCCGGCGCGGTAGAGCACGGCTCCGGGCATCTCCTCGCGCGAACCCTGTGCGAGGAGGCCGCGGAGCGCGGGATCGCGCCCATCGATGCGCACGACGTGGTCGAAACGCCGGGCGAAGGCGTGACCGGACGGGTCGACGGCCGCTCGGTCACGGTGGGGGGCCGGGCGTACGTCCTGCGGCGGCACCCCGCCGCCGCCGCGGGCCTGAACCAGGCGCTGGCCACGGCGGGTCCCGGAGTGCTCCGCGCCTACGTGGCGGTGGACGGTCGCGCCGCCGGCGCGGTGGAGTACGCGGACCGGATCCGGCCCGGGATGGTCGAGTTCTTCGCCGACCTCAGGCGGTTGGGCGTGGGGCGCGTGCTGCTGCTCTCGGGTGACGATCAGGCCAATGCCGCGGCGGTCGCGCGCGCCGTGGGGGTGGTGGAAGTCCACGGCGATCTGCTGCCCGAGCAGAAGGTCCCTTTCGTGAAGCGGCTGGTGTCGGAAGGGGAGCGGGTGCTGATGGCGGGCGACGGCACCAACGACGCCCCCGCGCTGAGCAGCGCCACGGTCGGGATCGCGCTGGCGAGCGGCGGCGGCGGCATCGCGGCGGAGGCCGCCGACGCCGTGATCCTGGCCGACGACCCCACCCGCATCGCCGAGGCGATCGTCATCAGCCGCCGCACGCTGCGGCTGGCACGGCAGAGCATCTGGGCCGGACTCGGACTCAGCGGGATCGCGATGGTCGCGGCGAGCCTGGGCTACATCCCGCCGGTAGCCGGCGCACTGCTGCAGGAGGGGATCGACGTGGCGGTGATCCTCAATGCGCTCCGGACGTCATTCGCCCCGGCCCGCTCGACCACCGTTGTGGGCGGCCCGCCAACGGGGTGAGCCGACCAGCAAAGGTGGCCGAGGCACGGCCGGCACCGGCGCGGGCCGTCGAGCGTCACCGCCCGGACTTCCGTCCCGCGGGGCGTGGGCGTGACGCTTTCCGCGCGGCAGTCCTCGGCTGGGTCTGACTCGCCGGCTTCGCCTTCCACTCCGGCTCCGGGCGTCCCGCGGGACGATAGCCCAGGACCGGCACTTCCGCCGCGCGCACCATGCGCTCCGGGCGGCGTTCACTCCGGGCCCCGTCCGGCCCTCCGATGCGCTCAGCGCGGGAGCGGCCGCGGCGGATGCATGAGAGACTACGGGTCGCTCATGCCATCGATGTCAGGCCGTCGGTCGGTGCCCAACGTCGGCGCGCCCATGGACCACTCGCACCACGGGGCTGCGCTCGCCGCCCGGTGGGCCGCGACCCTGGCCGCCGTCCCGCCTCCGCCGCCCGTCGCCTGAGACCTGCCCACCGCCGCCCCGCGCTCGCATCCGTTCGTGAAGAGTTTTTCATCAGGGTTCCACGCCGGTTTCAGTCGGGCGGCCTATACTCGATTCCGTCCCGCGCCCAAACCACCACTGCACCGTCGAGGAGCCTGTGTCCGATCGCGATCAGCCCGCTGCTCCAACCTCCCGTCGTCGCTTCCTCCGTCACGGCGCCGTCGCGGCCGTGGCGCTGCCGGCCGCGGTCTCGGTCCTGAACGCCTGCGGCGAGACCAAGGCCGCCCCGGCCCAGACCGCCGCCCCCGCGACACCGGCGGCGCCGCCCCCGCCCGTCCTCTCATCCCGGCAGAAGGCCGACGTGATGGATGCCATGCACGAGAAGGGCATCAAGGCGTTTCCGGCCAAGACCGCCGGCAAGGGCAACCAGCGGTTCGAGCCCCGGATGGAGCAAGGGGTGAAGGTGTACGACTTGACCGCGGAGGAGATCGACTGGGAAGTGGAGCCCGGCCGCACCGTGCGGGCCTGGGCCTACAACGGCCAGGTGCCCGGGCCGCAAATCCGGGTCCGCCAAGGCGACCGGGTCCGTGTCAAGCTGCACAACAAGCTGTCCCAGTCCACGGCGATCCACTTTCACGGACTGGAGCTGCCCAATGACCAGGACGGCGTGCCCTTCCTCACCCAGCCGCCGGTGAAGCCAGGTGACAGCTGGACCTACGAGTTCACGGTGCCCAACGCCGGCTCGCACATGTATCACTCGCACCACAACTCCGTGGTCCAGGTCGGCAGCGGACTGCTCGGCGCCTTCATCGTCGAGCCCCGAAGGCCGCTGCCGGCGCATCGGGCGGACGTGGACTACGTGATGGTGCTGAACGACGGATCCCACGGCTACACGCTGAACGGGAAGAGCTTCCCGGCCACGGAGCCGATCGTCTGCCGGCAGGGGCAGACCGTGCGGATCCGGTTCATGAACGAAGGCATGATGATCCATCCGATGCACCTGCATGGCACGCACATGACCGTCATCGCCAAGGATGGGTGGGACCAGCCGGCGCCGTGGAAGTGCGACACGCTCAACATCGCGCCCGGCGAGCGGTGGGACGTGCTGGTGAAGGCCACCAATCCCGGGACTTGGGCGTTCCACTGCCACATCCTCCCGCATGCCGAGACGGAGCATGGCATGTTCGGGATGGTGACGGCGCTGGTGGTGCAAAAGGCTGGCGTGGCCTAACATCGCGCGGCGCCCGTCCCGCTCCGTTCCGCCGCCGCCCGCGGCCCGGCCGGTGTTTCGCCGGCGCCCCGGGCGGCGTTATACTAGGGCCACCCCCGGAACGCCAACTGACCGATTCGTCGATCCCGCGTGGCGCCTGCCGGCGCACTCGCACGAGGACCGTCCTAATCCGAGGACCTTCGGTATGCGCCGAAATTCGTCCGCCCTGCCCGGCCGTTCGCTCTTGGGCTCGCTCCTCCTCTGTCTCGCCTCCCTGACCACCATCGCCGCCGCCCAGGAAACCGGTACCGTCGCCGGCACGGTGACCCGCGCTGCCGAGGGCTCCGCCCTGAGCAGCGTCCAGGTGAGCGTCGAGGCCACCGGCCAGAG